>NZ_FNFP01000012.1 GCF_900100845.1 Natronincola ferrireducens
TTATTCAATAATAGAAGCAACTACTCCAGCACCTACAGTTCTTCCACCTTCACGGATAGCGAATCTTAGTCCTTCTTCTGTAGCAATCGGGCTAATTAATTCGATTTCCATTGTAATGTTGTCTCCTGGCATTACCATTTCTACTCCTTCTGGTAATTTGATGCTTCCTGTTACGTCTGTTGTTCTAAAGTAAAACTGTGGTCTGTATCCATCAAAGAATGGTGTATGTCTTCCACCTTCTTCTTTCTTTAATACGTATACTTCAGCTTTAAACTTTGTATGAGGTTTGATTGTACCAGGCTTTGCTAATACTTGTCCTCTTTCGATTTCTGTTCTTTGGATTCCTCTTAATAGGATTCCTACGTTATCTCCTGCTTGGGCTTGATCAAGAAGCTTTCTGAACATCTCTACTCCTGTTACAATTAGCTTTCTTGATTCTTCTGCCAATCCTACTAACTCTACTTCGTCTTGTACCTTTACGATTCCTCTTTCTACTCTTCCTGTTGCAACTGTTCCTCTACCTGTAATAGAGAATACGTCCTCTACTGGCATTAGGAATGCTCTGTCTACATCTCTTTCTGGCTCTGGGATGTATTCATCAATAACTTCAAACATTTTTACAATCTTGTCTCCCCATTCGCTATCTGGTTCTTCGATGGCTTTTAAAGCAGAACCTTTGAATACTGGTGTGTCGTCTCCTGGGAATTCGTATTCATTTAATAGGTCTCTAATTTCCATTTCTACTAACTCTAATAATTCTTCATCGTCTACCATGTCACACTTGTTCATGAATACTACGATGTATGGTACCCCTACCTGTCTTGATAACAGAATATGCTCTCTTGTTTGTGGCATTGGACCATCTGCTGCTGATACTACTAAAATAGCTCCGTCCATTTGTGCTGCTCCTGTAATCATGTTTTTTACATAGTCAGCATGGCCTGGGCAGTCTACGTGGGCGTAGTGTCTATTTGGTGTCTCGTATTCAACGTGGGATGTTGAAATCGTGATTCCTCTTTCTCTTTCTTCTGGTGCTTTGTCGATTTGGTCATAGGCTATTGAAGAACCTGTACCGAATTTCTTGTTTAATGTCATAGTGATTGCTGCTGTTAATGTTGTTTTACCATGGTCAACGTGTCCTATTGTTCCTATGTTTACATGGGGTTTATTTCTTTCAAATTTTGTTTTTGCCATTTTTTATTCCTCCTTATTTTTAAAATGTAATTATTAAAATAATAATTTTTGGCAATAGTATGTACACTATGCCTGGTGTTTCCACTTAGTCGACGGAAGATCTCGTGTTTTGTATGATAATTATTTATGTTGTTATTTATGTGCTGCGATTATTTAAAACTTCCCGTTAATCATTTTACTATTTGATAATAACCTTGTCAACAAGGTTATTATTTCCTAGGGATAAAATTTATTATGTATGCCTCACTTCTAAATATCTCTCTAGTTTTCTTTTTACCCGTTGAAGGGCATTGTCAATAGATTTTACATGACGATTTAAATCGCAAGCAATTTCTTGATAGGATCTACCCTGTAGATAAAGCATTAACACCTTGCACTCTAAATCACTTAGAATTTCCCCAATTTTATCCTCTATATGGCTTAATTCTTCTTTGCAAATCATCAATTCCTCTGGATCTGTTATTTTATGTCCAGAAATGACATCCAATAGAGTTCTATCAGACTCTTCATCATAGATTGGTTTATTTAGAGAAACGTAGGAATTTAACGGAATATGTTTTTGTCTTGTAGCCGTTTTTATAGCAGTTATAATTTGCCTAGTAATACATAGCTCAGCAAACGCCTTAAAGGAAGAAAGCTTGTCCGGTTTATAGTCTCTAATAGCCTTATACAATCCTATCATGCCTTCTTGTATAATATCCTCTCGATCTGCACCAATCAAAAAATAAGATCTAGCCTTAGAACGAACAAAATTCTTATATTTTTTTATTAATAATTCTAAAGCCTCTATCTCACCATTTTTTGCAGCCTCAACGATTACTTCATCTAGCATGGGCTGTTCTTCTATTATTATTTCTTCTTTTTTAACCACCACAACACTCATGCGTATCGCCTCCACACCTTTTTGTGAACTTCCCAAAAACTTTGTTATCATTATAACTCACAACATTATGTAAAGTCAAGGAATTTCACGACCTTCGCCTGAATTTTTCAAGTTTTTCTAAAATTTTAGGATCTATTCGATTCCACAGAGAATCCCTTTGTTGTTGCATCATTTCTGTTTTCTGATGAATATTGGTTTTAGTAGCCTGATAATCTAAAATCAATTCCCTTACAGATATTCTAGTAGCCCCTCCCCCTAATATCATCTGCTGTTCTGTCCAGTCATTTGTAACAACAGCCACACGTTTTTTTACAGTCAATTGAGGAATTAATTTTTCTATATAGCTATCAGCGGTTTGCTTTTCTTTTGTATAAACAATTTCTACGCCTTTAATTTTATCGTTTTTTTCCATGCTTCCCTTTACAAGATGAGCATCAAAAACAACAATGACTTTTATACCTCTAAAACTCCGATACTCAGCCATTCTATCTATAAGCTCTATTCTAGCTTCTTCTAAATTTTCTTCCGCTAATTTTTTTAAGTCTGGCCATCCATTGATTACGTTATATCCATCAACAACTACATACTCCTTCAAAACCTCTCCCCCATCCTGCTGCAACTCTGCTGTTAACTGTCGTTGCCCTTTATTCTTCTCTGTCTAAATATTTCATACATTAATGTGGCAGCTGCTACAGAGGCATTTAAGGAAGCTACTTCCCCTACCATTGGTATTTTTACTAAGAAATCACACTTTTCTTTGGTCAGTCGGGAGATACCTTTTCCTTCACTACCAATAACTAAAGCAATGGGCCCAGAAAGTTCTGCATCAAAATAATCCTCTCTTCCCGTCATATCTGCACCTGCCACCCATAATCCCTCTTCCTTTAGCTTGTCAATAGTTTGGGCTATGTTAGATACCTTTGCCACTGGAACATACTCAATGGCTCCCGCAGAGGTTTTTGCTACTGTAGCAGTTAATCCTACAGACCTTCGTTTAGGTATAATGACACCATGGGCCCCTACAGCATCAGCTGTTCTCATGATGGAACCAAGGTTATGAGGGTCCATAATCTCATCTAATATTAAAACAAAGGGATGTTGACCTTTTCTTTTAGGGATTTCTAAAATATCTTCTAAGTTACTATACTTGTAGGCAGCTACCATAGCAATAACTCCTTGATGATTGCTATCCCCTGATAATTCATTAAGTTTTTGTCTTTCAACATATTGGATAGGTATACCCCTATCCTTTGTCATACCAATAATTTTTTGTATTGAGCCTTCCTTTGCACCTTTAGCAATAAAAATTTTATCGATTTCCCTCTCGGATTTTAAAGCCTCTATGACAGGGTTTCTTCCTTCTACTTTATCATTTGCCACTTTTTCTACCACCTTTTCTATAGCTATTCACCCTTTCAATAAAGGGCTATAAACCATTCCCTACAAAATTTCATTCCGTAGGGAATAGTTTGTGACCCTTGCTAGATTAGGCTTTTAAATTTTTCTCTTACCTTTACAACTTCACCACAGGTCATATTGCCCTCAGGGCACCCTTCATAAACACAGGCAGGACCAGCATGCCTGAAAATATTAGGGGCAACACTTTTTGCTAATCTTAACATTTCAGTCGCCAGCACCCTTATTTCCTCTTGAGCCCTATTGCAGCATCGCTTTTTAAAGAAATGTAGTAGTACCCTAGCATTCATTGTAACAATAATCTTTGTTTCACAAGCATTAGGTAACACAGCTCTAGCATTTTCTATGGCCAGCTTTTCTAAAGCGCTACACTCTCTTTTAAAATGACTTCTGCAGTGGTGTATAATTCCTTTATTATCTAATTCTTCAATTTCCTTTAATAGATCTTTTTCCTCTTCTTTTGCTGTTTCTTTCTTTTTTAAATAAAAACCTTTGATTTTTTCTGCTAAAAGTTCTTCAGTAATTTTATCATAGGCACTTTGAGCATCCTCCATGGCCTTTATAAAGGTCTTCTTAGCTTCTTGATTATTTTTGATATCATTGGGCACCACATATTCAAAGCTACCTTCACGGACATATCTTTGACTTTTTTGGGAATAACTGGCCAGACGATGCCGGACCAATTGGTGGGTTAAGCTTCTAGAAACTCCTTCTATCCCAAAGGTAAAAACGGCATGTTCTAATGGAGATTCGTGCTCCATCTCCGCCAGCATGCTTACAAATTTTCCAATCTTCTCCTCAGTGAGATCTTCTTCTAATTCTTCAATCCCCCCTGGATAATAGCATAATTTCCCTCCTTTTGCCACCACAGCATCAGGATTTGGTGTATAGGCTAACAGCTTTAATTTTAATGTTGCTTCCATTCTTGTATTCCCCCTTTTATATGAATATCCTTCATTGGTATCGTGTAAAGCAAATAGGCCCTTACTTTAGCTCTGTATTGACCTTCTAACACCTCAGTAATCCATTCCTCCGATGTATTATCTCTATACATTACCTCTGTTATACCTTCTTCTTCCTCCTGTAGAACAAACATAACTCTGTAGGTTAGTAGTCCCCATCTTTCCAGTAGGCTGGTATTTTGTAAAGATGCAACCTCCTGTGCAAAAACACGGTATGTTTCTTTTTCCCCCTCTAACCCGCCTACCGGATCAAACCATAATGATTTTACTATTAACAGTATTCCCAAAAGAACCACTACTATCAGCATGGCTTGTCCCCTTTGATTCATAGCCTTCCCCCTTAGTTATTATTTTTTTCATTTATAATTTCCACTGATTTTTCCATAATTTCTATTAACCTTTCTATTTTGCCATCATAGAACAAATATCCCAGCAAACTTTCGAAGCCTGTAGCATATTTATAATCTATCATATCTGCATTTTTAGGGGAAGAAGAAGGTTTCTGATTTCGCCCCTTCTTTACAATTCCCCATTCTTCCTCTGTTAATTGTTTTTCTAACTCATGTACAATTTCAGCCTGAGCTTTAGCTTTCACATATAAAATTGCATTTTTATGGAGAGCTTTTACCAATGAATCTCCTTTAGTAATTAAATAGTTTCGAATATAGGCTTCAAAAATAGCATCTCCCATATAGGCTAAGGTTAAGGGGGCCATCAGTTTTGCTTCTTTTTGTATTTTTACGTCATCCAGCTTGTGGATTTTTTTTATTAAGTCCTTCATTCTGTGTATCTCCTTACTCTTTTATGATAAAGGATTATGCCTTCTTTAGCAAACCTTCTAATTTCTTCTCCACTTTACACCTTGGGGTGTATCTTCTAAAATAATTCCTTTATCCTTAAGCTGATCCCTTATTTCATCTGCCAATTGATATTTTTTGTCCTTCCTAGCCTGTTGACGTTTTTCAATCAATGCTTCTATTTCGTTATCTAGGTTTGTTTCTTCTCTATGGAGAAGTCCCAATACATTTGTTAATTCTATTAACACTTCAAGGGCTGTTTTAATTAAAGTCTTTGGCTGTTCACCTGCTATATTGCTATTGATGTCTCTAACCAAGTCAAAGATAACGGCAATACCATCGGCTGTATTAAAATCATCATCTACAGCTTCTATAAATTTTTCTTTATAGTCTAGGAGACTTTTTTGTAATCCCTTTTCCTTTTCCGTTAAAGCTTTATCCTCTGCACTCTCCAATAGATGTTGTAGATTGTTTTTAGCATTATACAATCTCTCTAGAGCATTATCGGCTGCCATTAACAACTCTCTACTAAAGTTTAAAGGATTTCGATAATGGGCTGAAAGCATGAAAAATCTAAGACTTTCTAAGTCAAATTCTTCTGCTATTTCTCTAGGGGTAAAGAAATTATTTAGGGATTTTGACATCTTTTTGTTATCTATATTTAAATAACCTACATGAAGCCAGTAGTTAGCAAAAGTCTTTCCAGAGCAAGCCTCACTTTGGGCTATTTCATTTTCATGATGGGGAAAAATTAAGTCTCCTCCACCACCATGAATATCAATGGTTTCTCCTAAATATTTTTGAGCCATGGCAGAACACTCAATATGCCAACCTGGGCGCCCCAAACCCCAAGGACTTTCCCAGTTAGGTTCACTAGGCTTAGCCGCTTTCCATAGGACAAAATCTAGGGCATCTTGTTTCTGCTCATTCACTTCTACCCTAGCTCCTGATCTTAAATCCTTTAGACTTTGTTTTGATAGTTTTCCATATTCTTCAAATTTTGATACATCAAAATACACATCGCCACCTGCTTCATAGGCAAATCCTTTTTCAATCAATTTTTCAACAAAGGCTATGATTTCTTCTATATTATCAGTAACCTTTGGATGGATATCTGCTTTGTGGATTCCCAAGCTTTCAGCATCCTTAAAATACTCACGAATATATTTTTCGCTAACCTCTTTAGAAGAAATTTTCTCGTCATAAGCCTTTTTAATGATTTTGTCATCAACATCTGTAAAATTTTGGACAAAAGTAACCGTATAGCCTCGGTACTCAAAATATCTTCTCATGGCATCAAAAATCATAAAGGTCCTAGCATTACCTATGTGGAAATAGTTATATACCGTAGGACCACAGGCGTACATTTTAATCTCTCCTGGGGTAATAGGGAGAAAATCCTCTTTTTTTCTTGTTAGGGTGTTATATAGTTTCATTGTATATTGCTCCTTTCCATCTCTATTATTTTTTTTTCTAATTCTATAATTCGCTTTTGTAAACAATTCAATTCCTGTACAATGGGGTCCGGTAATTTACCATGTTCTAAGTCAATTTCATCATGAATAGTGCCTATTCTCCTGCTTTCCTTAATGACAATTTGTCCCGGCACACCAACCACCGTACAATTTGGTGGCACCTCCTTTAACACAACAGAACCTGAACCGACTTTAGAATTATCCCCTACCTTAAAGGGTCCTAACACCTTAGCTCCACAGGAAATAACTACATTATTACCAATAGTAGGATGTCTTTTGCCCTTATCCTTTCCAGTGCCTCCTAAGGTGGCCCCTTGATAAATCGTTACATTGTCGCCTATTTCCGTGGTCTCACCAATAACTACCCCGGTTCCATGATCAATGAAAATCTTCCTTCCAATTTTAGCTCCAGGATGAATTTCAATTCCTGTTAAAAATCTAGCTATATTTGATATAAGGCGGGGTAAAACAACGAAGCCCTTCTTGTATAGCAGATGGGAAATACGATGGATCAAGATGGCATGTAACCCTGGGTAACACAATAGTACTTCCAAAACAGTCTTAGCCGCTGGGTCCCTTTCAAATATAGCATTAATATCCTCTTGAATTGTTTTAAAAAAATTCCTCATATCCATCTCCCTTTCTTTAAAAATAAAAAAACTCCATCTCTGACAATCTACAGAGACGAAGTTTATCCGCGGTTCCACTCTGGTTGAATGAATCAAATCATTCCCCTTTACTACAAGGCCTATAACGGGACCTCCCGATTAGCTCTACTGTATTTCAAGCAATGACTCCTAGGTGCATTTCAATCTACCTATTCTTTGAAATCACTTTCAGCCTATGATGATTTCTCTCTGTAAAGTAGTGTAGATTTACTTCTCCTACTCAACATCTTTACTCATTTATAAAATTCTCTTTTACATATTGTATGCGATATAAGGAATTTTGTCTACCCAATAATTGAATAATTAAAGGCAAATCAGGACCATGAACCTTACCTGTTAAGATAACTCGAATGGGCTTAAATAAATTAGGACCCTTAATTCCCTTTTCCTTTTGAATTTCTTTAAATATTTTTTTAATATTGGTTATATCTAAATTTTCTTCTACAGATATCTTATTATAGAAGATATCTACTAAATCATGAATATGATCTAACTTTAAAATCTCCTGTGCTTCTTCATCCTGTAACTTAACCTCTTGGTGAAAAAATATGTCTACATGTTGAAGAATCTCCTGCATATAGGAGAGCTTTTCTCTTACTAATTCCACCATATCCTTTAACCAATCATATTTTTCCTTAGCCTCTGTTTCTGTAACATATCCAGCTTCTATTAAATAAGGAATAGCCAAATCAGCAATTCTTTCGATAGGAGCTTCCTTGATATAATGGTTATTCATCCAGTTTAGCTTATTTACATCAAATACTCCACCACTTTTTGATACCCTATCTAAGGAAAACTTCTCCTCTAATTCCTTCATAGAAAACACTTCTTGATTTTCCTCAGGGCTCCATCCTATTAAAGCGATATAGTTCACCAAAGCCTCTGGTAGGTATCCTTTTTTCTTGAAATCCTCCACCGATACATCTCCTTGGCGCTTACTTAGTTTCTTCTTTTCGGTATTTAAAATATTGGGAAGATGTACAAATTCTGGAGCTTTCCAACCTATAACCTCATAAAGATAAGCATGCTTTGGTGTAGAAGGCAGCCATTCCTCTCCTCGAATAACGTGGGTAATTTTCATGAGATAATCGTCCACCACTACAGCAAAATGATAGGTAGGAAATCCATCGGATTTAATTAATACTTGATCATCGACTTCGTCTGTGTTAACTACCACTTTGCCTCTAATAGCATCATTAAATGCAATATCTCTGTTTTCAGGAAGCTTTAAGCGGATAACATAGGTTTCCCCTGCCTCTATTTTCTGTTGAATCTCATCCTCTGTTAAATTTCTACAATGTCCGTCGTACTTAGCCGTAAGACCTGATGTCTTTTGCTTTTCCCTAACCTCGTCTAGTCTTTCTTTTGAGCAGAAACAATGATAGGCATCGCCCTTTACTAAAAGTTTTTGAATATATTCTTGATAGATGGCTAATCTATCGGATTGAACATAGGGACCATAATCTCCCTCTTCTTTTAATATGCCGTTCTCTATAGTAATCCCTTCATCATGGTGAACTCCAGCCCACTCCATTGACTCCAACAGATTTTCAATAGCTCCTTCTACATATCGGCTTTGGTCGGTATCTTCAATCCTTAAAATATATTGACCTCCATGCTTTTTAGCCAACAAATAGTTGTATAGCGCCGTTCTTAAGCTCCCTATATGTACAAAACCCGTAGGACTCGGGGCAAATCTTACCCTTACAGACATAATCATAAAACCTCCTAAATTTAGCTTTTTATATTACCCTATTATAAACTATTCTATCTAGTGTATCAAGTTGGTTTTACCTATCTAGAAAACATTCCTAGGATGGACTCCAGTATCCTTCTTAGCACCTCAAGTATTTTCTGGAGAAAGGATTGCACCTCCTGATTATCTCTGGAAATATCCCTCAACCCTTCTCTTATTCCCTGTAGCTGTTGCTGAATAACCTCTGTATTGAGATTTAACCTTGTGATTTGTTCCATTAGTTTTGTAATATCCTCCACTTGTTTTTCGGTTAGTTGAATATTTAGTTGTCCAGCAATCTCTATAACAATTCTTCGTATTTCTTGAGGTTCCCGAATTTTTCTTTCAATAATAACCTCTTTTATTTCACGTATTAGAATAGTTGCCTCTTCCTTGCCGATTTTTTCTCCTAATTCACCTGTTTTTACCATTTCTTCATTAGCAATTCGTTTTTGTTCTTCACTAATAGCTTGTCCCGTGACCTCTTCGAAAGCCTTTAATATCCCAGTTAGAGCCGCTGTTCCCGAGACTTCAAAGGGGGCAGCTGCTATGACCTTTGCATTGGTTACCCCAGCCGTCACCAATGCATTCATGATCATCTCCTCAGTAACCCAGGTAATATTATAGGTCTCTACAGCAATTCCCTCCCCCTGCTGTAGATGTTCAACATAAGCAGATGAGATGGCCTTTGTCCCTAACTGTCTTTCTGTAGCTACACCTTCCAAATACCTTCTTTCTTCTTCATTAGTGACTACCAATACAGCTATAGCCCCTTGCTTTACATTAAACAGATTCAACATCTGCTGTCTTTGCTCCTGATTCAAATCATTTCCTAAGGTAACAACCACATTTTGACTACCATAGACCATCAATGTAGCCAACACGCAACTTATTATAGTAATATAAATGACTTTATTGATTTTCATTTTAATCCCTCCAAAATCTTTATATTACTATATTTTACCTATTCTCTAGAGAAATATGCAAAAGCAAACCCTCTGGTGAAACCAGAGGGTTTTTTGTTGTATTAGTATGCTTTTGCAAAATAAGCCATAGCCTTCGCTTCTTTACCACAGAAGGGACAGATATTCCCTAAATCTTCTTGTTCAAAAGGAATACATCTTACAGTAGCCCCGGTTTCTGCCTTGATTTTATCTTCACAATCTCTTTCTTGACACCATGGGGCCTTTACAAACCCAGGTTTCGTAGCCATAATCTCCTTCATTTCATCAAAGTTTTTAACATAATAGGTTTTTTCATCCCTCATATTTTTAGCCTTCAATAACAAGTTATTATGGATATCCCCTAACAAGGATTCTACCCTTTCCTTTAATTGGTCTAAAGATACTATTTCCTTCTCTAGCGTATCTCTTCTGAACAATACAGCCTGGTGATTTTCAATATCCTTCGGACCAATTTCAATACGAATAGGCACCCCCTTCATTTCCCATTCATTAAACTTCCATCCCGGAGAATAATTTTCTCTATCGTCTACCTCTACTCTAATCGTATTCTTTAGGGCAGCAAAGATTTCATCAACCTTTTCAATAACACCGCCCTTATGGGCTGCAATAGGTACAATAACTGCTTGAATTGGAGCTATCCCTGGAGGCAATACTAAACCTCTGTTATCTCCATGGACCATAATAATACCTCCAATTAAACGAGTGGATACTCCCCAAGAGGTATGGTAAGGATGCTTTAATTCTCCATCTCTATCTAAATAACTGATGTCAAAGGCAGTAGTGAAATGTTGAGCTAGGTTATGGGATGTGCCTGCTTGCAATGCCTTGCCATCATGCATTAGTGCCTCCATTGTATAGGTTGCATGGGCTCCAGCAAATTTCTCTTTGTCACTTTTTCTTCCTGTCACTACTGGCATTGCCATTAATTCTTCTGCCGTTTCCTTATAAACACTTAGCATTTGCAGTGTTTCTTCCTGGGCCTCTTCATAGGTTTCATGTAAGGTATGTCCCTCCTGCCATAAAAATTCAGATGTTCTTAAGAAGGGGCGGGTGCTCTTTTCCCATCGAACAACACTACACCATTGATTGTAAAGGAAGGGTAAATCCCTATAGGATTTTAACCATTTTGAATACATTTCACATATAATTGTTTCAGAGGTTGGACGAACACAAAGTCTTTCTGCTAGTTCTTCCTGTCCCCCATGGGTAACCCATGCTACCTCAGGAGCAAAACCTTCTACATGCTCCGCCTCTTTTTTTAATAGACTCTCTGGAATAAGCAGTGGAAAATAACAGTTTTTATGACCTGTTTCTTTAAATCTCTTATCCATGTATTTTTGAATATTTTCCCATATGGCATATCCGTAGGGTTTAATCACCATGAAGCCTTTCACAGGTGAATAGTCTACTAAATCCGTCTTCAAAATGACGTCTGTATACCATTGGGCAAAGTCCACTTCCATCGGTGTAATTTCTGCAACAAATTGTTTATCTTTTTTGCCCATATTGCATTCTCCTTTCATTTTCTAATTTTATTTATTCTTTCATTATTATATAGAACTAACCTATAGAGCTTAATAAAAATACTAAGAAACTGCCTTTGTAAAATATGAATCCACAACCAACAAAACCTTAAAGCTAGACAAACAAAAATCCCCCATCTCTTTTTAGAGACGAGAGATTTTATCTTCCCGCGGTACCACTCTAATTAACCTTTTAGGTTCTCTTCAAGACATAACGGCGTCTACCGGTGCAACCTACTATCTTCAGTCAATAGTTCAAGGGCGGGTTTCAAAAAATTCACTTAAAAACCTTCCAGCCTAGGGTTTTCTCTCTAAAAAGCTTCCTTTTTTACTATTCCCCATTATTGCAGTTCTATATGCTTTTTTTATTAGCATATATGATTCTTCTTCTTATGTCAACTGTTGTAAGGGTTTGTAATTTTTTTTGTAACATAAATTATAGCTTATCTGCAATTTGATAAAATTTATAATTTCCTATTGGTTATAACCAAAACTATTTTATAACAATGCTAGCTATAGCTTGGGCTGCAATCCCCTCTCCACTGCCTACAAAGCCCAATCCTTCAGTGGTGGTAGCTTTAATATTTACCTGTTCCACAGAAACATCTAAGACCCTTGCAATATTTTCCCTCATGATCTCTATATAAGGAGCCATTTTGGGTTTTTCTGCAATGATGGTAGCATCTATATTATTTACCAT
This sequence comes from Natronincola ferrireducens, assembly GCF_900100845.1. Taxonomy (NCBI): domain Bacteria; kingdom Bacillati; phylum Bacillota; class Clostridia; order Peptostreptococcales; family Natronincolaceae; genus Natronincola; species Natronincola ferrireducens. The sequence goes on from NZ_FNFP01000012.1 coordinate 12,319, forward strand.
GTAACCCTTTTTATTTATCAAATTAGTTACTTCCTCCAACAATTTTAAGCTGTCTGCATCCTTATACTTTTCATTAGTATCAGGAAAGTGTTTTCCGATATCTCCCAAAGCTGCAGCTCCTAAAATAGCATCTTTAATAGCATGGAGCAACACATCTGCATCAGAATGTCCTAACAAACCCTTTTCATGAGGAATTTCTATACCTCCTAATATGAGTTTTCTATCCTCCACCAATCTATGTACATCATATCCCAGCCCTACCTTCATTTTTATTATACTTCCTCCTTTTGTAAAATTCTTTCTCCCATAATTAAATCTTCAGGAGTTGTAATTTTAATATTTTCATAGCTTCCCTCTACAATTTTTACAGGATGCCCTAGCATTTCTACAGCCATTGCATCATCAGTAACCAAGATGTCTCCCCCTATGACCGCCTCATAAGCCTTTCTTATCAACTCATAACGAAAGACTTGTGGAGTTTGTATGCTCCAGAGGTATTTTCTTTCTGGAGTTTCCATCACCTCCAGGGTATCCTTTACCTTTTTAATCGTATCCTTTACAGGAACCCCTATAACAGCAGCTCCTTTAACCTCTGCGGTTTTTATACTATTTATAAGCATGGCTTCCTTGACAAAGGGTCTTGCTCCATCATGTATCACTACAATGTCACAGTCTTTGGGAACCTCCACAAGCCCCTGATAAACCGAATCCTGCCTTTCTCTTCCTCCAGCTATCACCTTAGAAATCTTTTGAAACCCATACCTTTTTATAATTTTCTCTTGATTGAAATCAATTTCTTCCTTTCCAACCACTAGAATAACCTCATCTATCACATTGCTCTTTTCAAAAACCTCTAAGGTATGGGCTATAATAGGTTTGTTCTTTAACAAAATGTATTGCTTGTTAAAATCATTTCCCATTCTCTTCCCTTTACCCGCAGCCACAACAATAGCTACAACTTTGTTTATAGCCTCCATCTTATTATATTCTCTCCTTTTTTGATTTGAATCATTGATATATTTATATTTTATCATGAAATATATACAGATGATATATGAATCTCCAACTGGTACATCAAATATAAAAAGAGTTCCCTCTTTACGAAAGAACCCTTACCATCTTTTATTATGCAGTTTTATCTACCATCGATTTTGGCTTTGCAAAAATCATTCTCCCCGCGGCTGTTTGTAGAACACTAGTGACCATAACATCAATATTTTGTCCAATATATTTTTTGCCGCTTTCCACAACAATCATGGTGCCATCGTCTAAATAGGCTAATCCTTGGCCCGACTCTTTACCATCCTTAATTACCTGGACAAGCATTTCTTCTCCTGGTAATACCACTGGTTTTACAGCATTAGCCAGTTCATTAATATTTAACACTGGAACCCCTTGAAATTCTGCGACTTTATTTAGATTGTAATCATTAGTAACTACTTTTCCCTGTAAAAATTGTGCCAGCTTTAATAGTTTGGTATCTACCTCTGGTACATCGTCAAAGGTTTTACTATCAATTCTCACTTCTATATCCAACTCTTTTTGAATTTTATTTAATATATCTAGACCTCTCCTGCCTCTATTTCTTTTAATAGTTATAGAGGAATCCGCAATATGTCTAAGCTCTTCTAAGACAAACTCTGGGATAACTAGAGGGCCTTCCACAAATCCAGTTCTGCATATATCTGCAATTCTTCCATCAATAATTACACTGGTGTCTAATATTTTGGGGCATTCTTTAATATCCTTTTTGTCGCCTTTTTCCTTTGAAGTGTTTTTCTTAAAAACAGCTTGTAGATTAGGTAATTCTTCTATCTTTTTTGTAGCGATGTTTACCCCTAAATAAGCCATAAAAATATAAACAACAGTTGAAACAATGGTACCTACAAATGGAATAGGAATGTTATTTGTTAACTGACTTATTAAATATGCAATAATCAAACCTATAATTAAACCTATAGAGCCTAACGCTATATTGGTAATAGGTACATTGGCTAACTCGCTTTCAATCCAATTTGCCATATCTCTTGCTTTATTAATCAACCATGGGGACAAAAGAAATAAAATTCCACCGCCAATGAATGAAGATATAATAATTCCAATACCATAAGTTAAAAAATTATCCTTTGTAACCGTTAAAATATTATTTGTAATAAAGAGATATAGTAGTAATCCAGATAATGCACCTAAAACAGATAGTATCCCTTTTACAATTCTATTAATAACCATTCGGTCACCTCCTATTCCTTTATTATTCCCAATTTTTATGGTTTTAATAGCTAGATACAGAAAAATACTCGGTCAATAGATAGAAGTGTTTATCATCCCCAAGGGCTTTATAAGTTTATACTATATTATTGTATCAAAAGCTTTTAAAAAATAAAAGTAATAACCGTAGCCCTAAGGGGAATAATAGGAAAATATAACTAAAAAACAACAAAATAAAGTCCTCTTAACGAGGGCAAAAAATTATTTTACAACTTCTTCTATCAGCTTTGTTACTTCTTCTTCACTCATATTAGAAGCAAGAATAATTTCACTCAACAAAATCTGCTTTGCATTATTCAATATCTTTCTTTCCCCAGTAGATAAAGCCTTTTCACGATCTCTTAGTATTAAGTTCCGAACTACTTCTGCTATTTCGTATATATCTCCGCTCTTAATCCTATCCATATTAGCCCTATACCTTCTATTCCAGTTCTGAGGCATCTTAGTCACATCAGCTGCTAAAACAGCTATTACTTGTTCTACTTCCTTTGTGCCTATTACCGGACGAATACCTATATCCTCTACATTGTCTAAGGGTATCATGACCTTCATATTGTTTAAAGGTATTCTCATAATATAGTATTTTCTGGATTTTCCTAGGATTTCTTTTTCCTCGATAGCCTCAATAACACCAGCACCATGGACAGGATACGAAATTTTATCACCTATATTAAACATAGCTATTCCTCCCAAATTTGACCTTTTTAATCAATTCTAGTATACCTCAGAAAGCTAAAAATGTCAAATAAAAATATTATTTTATCATAGACGACATTTATTGTCAATAATTAAATATTGATTTTTCTATATTTTTTCCCTTCCTCTGTAATTGACAAGTTCTACACAATAAAAGTATAATAAAGTTATCATGAATTTAAAGAATATTATAACTATATGCATTTCATAGAACAATAATTTTTATTTTTTATTCTTATAATATGTGTAATTAAAAATATTTTGTTGTTTTTGTTTTTAAGTTTTTTTAATATCTATAAATAATATAGAGGAGGCGTTATTACCCATGGAAAAGTTTTCTTTACAGGATTTCCAGCATAAAGCAGATGATGTTTTGATTCGCCATAAAAGTATTTTAGATATATTAACCAAGTTGCAAGAGAGTAGCGCTCGAATTAATCGAGCTGTAGCAAAATCCGCTACCTATTGTGGTTGTATTGAATTGCACATAAAAAAGCAGGAAATTCCCGAAAACATCTCCTATTCTCAATTAAAGGGCTATATGAAAAGTCATGTAGATGGTGGTTTATGTGATGTCTGTAAAGAAAAAATAGAACAAGAATTATCTACTAGTTTTTTCTATATGTCGGCTCTTTGCAATATTTTTGATCTCGACATGAAAAACCTCCTAGAAGATTATTATGAAAACCACTTAAAAACTTTGGGAAAATATGGACTTCTATAATTCCACAGTGCAAAACCCATGAAACCTGCAAATGGCTCCATGGGTTTTTATTTTGTATAATGCTAATTTTTCCTCTTAAATGTGTCTTTCCATTAATACCTGATCTTGAAGTCTCCTCAGACCTTCTTTAATAGCCCGTGCTCGAATTTCTCCGATGCCTTCCACATCATCCAGCTGTTCAATAGAAGCCTTAAGAATTTTTTGAAAGCTGTCAAATTGTTTCACTAAATTTTCTACTACATTTAAGGGTAGTCGGGGAATTTTTGTTAGAATTCTATAGCCCCTTGAAGATACACCTAAGTCCAAGGCGTTAACATTATTACCATAACCTAAAATTTTTGATATATTAGTTAAGTTTAGTAATTCCTCTGAGGATAAAGATTTGATGGTTTTTTGAATAGATTCATAATCTCCTTCTATATTAGCATTATAGTCAAAGATAATATGCTTCCCATCATCTTTTACGTTGGCCACTAACTCCTCTAGCTGCATACTGACCAACCTTCCTTCATTTCCTAACTCATAAATAAATTTTTCGATTTCATAAGCAATCTTCATAACCATTTCTGTTCTCTGTAATACCAATGCTACATCATATACAGTTGCCAGTTCTTCAAATTCCAAGGCGCTTAAACTGGTCATAGCTCGATCTAAAGAAGCTTTATATTTCTCTAGGGTTTGTATAGCTTGATTAGCCTTGTTTAATATTTTATCGGTATCTTGAATAACATATTTATAATAGCCCTTATATAAAGTAATAATGTTACGTCTTTGGGAAATAGCTATGACAATTTCTCCCGTTTCCTTCGCCACTCTTTCTGCAATCCGATGTCTAATACCAGTTTCACTGGAGGGGATAGATGAGTCAGGAATAAGCTGGGCATTTGCATAAAGTATTTTTTTTGTATCATGACTCAAAATAATAGCTCCATCCATCTTTCCTAACTCATAAATATAGGCAGGTGAAAAATCTATATTGATGTGAAAACCACCATCAACTATTTCCATAATTCCTTCATTGCCAGCAATAACAATTAATGCTCCTGTTTTAGCCTTTAGAAGATTTTCCAGTCCTTCCCTTAAAGGAGTGCCGGGAGCCAATATTTTTAAAGTTTCTATTAATTCCTCTTCTTTGTTGGATTCTTCCTTCACCATAACACTGCCCTCCTTCTGCTACCCTTTATGAGTTATTATTGCATTTTCAATATATTATTTTAACATTATTTTTCCAAGTAATCCATAAATTAAACAGCTTTCTCAAAGAATTTTTCCTAATTGGCAACCAGTTGTAGAGCATCTCTTAGGCTTTTGGCACCATTTATCTTTAGTGTCCCTGTTTCCTTAACCTTTCCTTTATTTCTTTCCGGCAGAACACATCCTTTAAAACCCATCTTTTCAGCTTCCTTTATCATTTTCTCCATTTGTCCCACTGGTCTTAAATCTCCTGTTAAACTAATCTCACCAATAGCTATTATATCCTTAGATGGTAAAGGAATTCCCCTAAAGCTGGAGTAAATAGCCATAGCTAAACCCAAGTCTGCTGAAGTTCCCTCCAACTTCAGTCCTCCCACCACATTAACATAAATGTCCTGATTCATTAGAGGTATACCCATTTTTTTCTCCAGTACAGCAATAATAAGATTTAGTCGATTCATATCCACCCCAACAGCAGTTCTTCTTGGAAATCCTGCATTGGTTGGCGCAACCAGTGCTTGAATCTCCACTAAAATGGGTCTGGTGCCTTCAACCATCGCCACCACTATAGATCCCTCTGCTTCTTGGGTAAGGGTTTCTAAAAAAATCGCAGAAGGATTACTGACTTCTACTAAACCTTCTTCTGCCATCTCAAATACACCAATTTCACTAGTAGTTCCAAATCGGTTCTTCAAAGCCCTTAGTATCCTAAACTCTTGGGTTCTTTCTCCTTCAAAATGAAGAACAGTATCTACCATATGCTCTAACACCCTGGGTCCTGCTAACTCCCCTTGCTTTGTAACATGGGCTACAATAAACATAGGAATATTTTTAGATTTACCTATCCGCATCAGATTGTTAACCGATTCCTTTACTTGAGAAACACTTCCAGGTGCTGAGGTTAAATCCTCTTTAAACAGGGTTTGAACAGAATCCAGTAAAACAAAGGCCGGTTGGAGCTCATTGATATATTTTTCAATGACATCAATATTAGTTTCTGAAACAATATATAAACTGTCGGCCAGTGCATCTAGTCTTTCTGCCCGCATCTTGATTTGTTCCTCCGACTCTTCCCCAGAGACATACAAAACAGTCCCATATTTTTCAGCTATTTTACTGCTGGCCTGTAAAATCAAAGTAGATTTTCCGATGCCGGGCTCTCCAGATATAAGAGTAAGTGAGCCCTTAACCAGTCCCCCTCCTAAAACCCTGTTTAGTTCATGGATTTCTGTATCATATCTTTCATAGGCCCCTGATTTAATAGATTTGATTAGTTGTGGCTTTGAACTACTTACTATCGTGGGGGAACGTTTAAAATCCTTTTTATCTATCATCGTTTCCTCTTCCAATGTATTCCATTGTTCGCATCCCGGACATCGACCTAACCATTTAGGACTCTCATAACCACATTGCTGACATATAAATTTTGTCTTTGTTTTTGCCATAGCTAGCACCTACCTTTGTTTATCCTTTGGTGTATTGCTTTTAGCCTGCCGTCTTATGTAGCCGGGAGATCAAGCACTACATCCTCGAAGTAAATTCAGCTATAATTCAGTGGAAGTAAAAACTTCCTCCAAATTAAGTCTCATTTTATATTCATCATTAATCTAAGTATACTACTATATACCTTCCTTTTACAAACAAAAGGAAGGAGTTATTCCTTCCTACTTTTGTTTTACTATCAACTCTTCATTTTCTACATCAACCTCTACATGCCCTCCAGCTACAACCGTTCCCTTTAGCAGTTCTTCAGATAGTCTATCCTCCACTAGCTTTTGGATGGCCCTCTTCAGCGGCCTAGCTCCAAATTGGGGATCGTAACCTTTCTCAGCAATATGGGCTTTAGCAGCGTCTGTAATATCTATTTTAATATCTAACTTTTCTAGTCGATTTTTTAAATCCTCCACCATCAAATCTACAATTTTACTGACATACTCCTTATCTAAACTATGGAAGACGATGATGTCATCAATCCTGTTTAAAAACTCTGGTTTAAAGCTTTTTCTTAGCTCCTCCATAACATTTTCCTTCATCTTTTCATATTCGTTTTTTGCCATATCCTCTTGGCTTACAGCAAAGCCCAATGTTTTTTGCTTTTTAATGGTATGGGCTCCCACATTCGAGGTCATAATGATGATGGTATTTTTAAAGTCTACGGTTTTACCCTTAGCATCGGTTAACCGGCCATCATCTAGTATTTGAAGAAGGACATTGAAGACATCAGGGTGAGCCTTTTCGATCTCATCAAACAAAATAACGGAGTAGGGCTTTCTTCTAACCTTTTCTGTCAACTGGCCACCTTCATCAAAGCCTACATAACCAGGGGGTGAACCAATTAATCTAGATACTGTATGCTTTTCCATATACTCTGACATATCAATGCGAATCATAGCATCTTCTTCCCCAAACATGGCTTCTGCTAAGGCTCTTGACAATTCTGTTTTTCCTACTCCAGTAGGCCCTAGAAAAATAAAAGAACCGATGGGTTTTTTAGGGTCCTTTAATCCCACCCTTGCTCTCCGGATAGCTCTAGATACAGATTTTACTGCCTCCTCTTGACCTATTACCCTTTCATGTAATATTTTTTCCATCTTAAGAAGTCTCTCGGACTCCTCCTGCTGAAGCTTTGTAACAGGAACTCCCGTCCATTGGGATACAATATCCGCAATTTCTTCCCCATCTACAATAGCCTTATCTCCTAGATTCTTATTTTGCCAAGTGTTTTGTCTTTCCTGTAATTCCTGTTGGATGGATTTTTCTTTATCCCTTATTTCAGCTGCCCTTTCAAAATCCTGTAGGCTAATAGCTTCTTCCTTTTCCTTACCTAATCTTTCTAGCTCCTCTTCTAAATCCTTCAAACCTGGTGGTGCTGTTACAGTTTTTAATCGGATTTTTGATCCTGCTTCATCAATTAAATCAATAGCCTTATCGGGTAAAAACCTATCGGTAATATATCGATGGGATAACTCTGCTGCCGCTTTTATTGCTTCATCAGTAATTTTCACCGTATGATGGGCTTCATATTTATCCCTCAACCCTTCTAAGATTTTGATGGTATCTTCTACAGAGGGTTCTGCAATTGTAATAGGCTGGAATCTCCTCTCTAAAGCAGCATCCTTTTCAATGTGTTTTCTGTACTCATCAATGGTTGTAGCTCCAATAGTTTGTAATTCTCCTCTAGCCAAAGCTGGTTTTAAAATATTAGAGGCATCGATGGCTCCTTCCGCAGCTCCAGCACCTATCATAGTATGAATTTCATCGATAAAGATAATAATGTCCCCCGCCTGTCGAATTTCCTCCATAACCTTTTTTAACCGGTCTTCAAATTCTCCCCTATATTTAGCCCCAGCTAATAGAGAAGATAAATCAAGAGTGACAACTCTTTTATTTTTTAGAATTTCTGGTACATTTCCTTCTATTATTTGTTGTGCCAAACCTTCTGCTACTGCTGTTTTTCCTACACCCGGCTCTCCTACTAGACAAGGATTGTTTTTCGTTCTTCTACTCAATATTTGTATAACCCTCTGAATTTCCTGACTTCTTCCAATGACAGGGTCAATTTTTCCCTCTTTAGCCATTTTGTTTAAATCTCTACTATATTTATCTAATGTAGGTGTGTTACCTTGCCCCATTTTTTCATGGTCTCTATGATTGTTTTGAGACCCTCTATTGTTTAATAGCTTTAGTACATCAGCCTTTACCTTTTCTAACTGAACACCCATTTCAAGTAATACCTTAGCTGCCACCCCTTCTTTTTCTCGAAGGAGACCCAGTAAAAGGTGCTCTGTTCCAATATAGTTATGACCTAGACCTCTGGCCTCCTCAAGACTTAGCTCAAATACCCTCTTGGTTCTAGGAGTAAAGCCCATTAATTGTTGAGGCAACCCTTTACCTACAGTACTAATGATTTTTTCCTGTAGTTGAGAAGTTTCTACCTTTAGATTTTTTAAAACCTTTGCTGCAATTCCTTCTCCCTCCTGTAGTAATCCTAGCAATAGATGCTCTGTTCCTACATAACTATGTCCTAATTGTTGAGCATATTGTTGTGATAAAATAATGGCCTGTTGGGCCCTCTCTGTAAATCTACCATGCATTGACATAAAACGTCCCTCCTATTCTATAATGTATTTCTTATTAATTCAGCCCTTTTTATATCCCTCTCTGTGGCATTTAGTGGGGTCTTGAAATGTTTTTGTAGAGAAGCTGGTTGAATCATGGTGATAAGGCTATTTAATTTTCCAAGGGCTATTCCTTCAATAAATCCTAGATCAACCCCTAGCTTTACATCAGAAATCAGTTGCATTCCTTCATTTGCTGTTATTTTTCTAGCATTTTTTAAAATGCCATAGGACCTAAAAACCCTGTCCTCCAATTCTATTCTTTTACCAATCAAAAGATTTTCCCTTGCTCTTCTTTCCTTTTCAATGATTTGTAGAGTAACATCTTGGAGATTGCTAACAATTTCTTTTTCTGTTATCCCTAAGCTCACTTGATTGGATATCTGATAAAGATTGCCTAAGAAATCTGTCCCTTCTCCATAAATACCCCTTACAGCTAAACCAATCTGTCCCGCTGCCCTTAGCACCCCCTGTATATATCCCATTAAGGTTAGGGCCGGTAAGTGTACCATTACAGAAGCTCGAATTCCTGTACCTAAATTGGTGGGACAAGCAGTTAAGTAACCAAACTCCTCATCAAAGGCATAATTTATTTTTTCTTCCAATAAATCATCTATCTTATCAGCCGTATTCCAGGCCTCATTCAATTGTAATCCTGGTAGGAGACATTGGATTCTTATATGGTCTTCCTCATGAATCATAACGCTAATAGTTTCTTCACTATTTAAAAGCATATTCCCTATATCAATGTTTTTAGCTAATCCAGGACTAATCAGATGCTTTTCTACATAATTAAAACGATTGATTTCATCAAGCTCCTTCATAGAAATCAACTTAAAATCTTCCTTTAGTCCACTATTGGCCCCAACAATACTATCATAAACCATGTTAGCTATTTCTCCACCCTTAGCTTCTATTAGATGATGAGGGAAAGGAACTCCTTCAACATTCCTTGCAATCCTTACCCTACTGCTGATGACAATATCTGCTTCAGGTCCTGTCTCCTTTAACCAACCTGTCATCTTTATCCCTCCTACATTTCTTCAATTTTATCTTGCAAATCTTTTATTTGATCCCTTAAATTAGCTGCCCTTTCAAAGGCTTGCTCCTCTATAGCATCCTTCAGCTGAAGTTTTAATTGATTGACTTCCCTTTTTAATCGAATAATGCCACCTCTTCTTTTAGGTACCTTTCCTGTATGGTGAAGATTACCATGAACTTTACGAATAAGAGGCTTTAGTTTTTCCTTAAAATTTTTATAGCATTGATCGCAGCTTAATCTCCCCATTTGTCTAAATCCCTCATAGCTAGTGCCACACTGGTTGCATTGGAGGATCTCTTTATAGTGGTGTTTTAATTGGGGATCCTGATTCATATCTAAAAGCCCTGCTAGAAAATTATGAATTGAAAAAGAATTTTCTAGATTTAAGGTTTCCATAGTTTTTGCACATTCTTCACATAAGTGAATCTCCTCTTTTTTTCCCTGAATAATTTTTGTCATATGCACAGTTGCTTTCCTACTCTTACACTCGTCACAAGTCATATTCTCCCTCCTATTCCAATAATACCACCAGCATACTTTTTAGTATGTTTGCTCGAATTTGATTCTTTATATTTAAAGGGGATAAAATAGCTCCATCATCGATAGCTGCCTTCATTAGTTTAGCCTCCCTTAGGGTGATTAATTCCCTTTCTTGTAGACCAGTTATCAGTCGATTGCCCTCACTTTTGGTAATACTATTATTTATCCTCTTTGTAATCAAATTGTATAGACTATTGTCTTCATTAAAGGTTAATTGCTTTATTTTTATATACCCACCTCCCCCCCTTTGACTCTCAATATAATAGCCTTTGGCATAATCAAATCGAGTCATAAGGACATAGTTAATTTGAGATGGGGCGCAATCAAAATATTTAGCAAGCTCATTTCTCTGAATTTCTATTGTATTATTTTTACTATCCTCAATAAGTTCTTTTAAAAATCTTTCTATTACATCACTTATTCTAGCCATCATTACACCTCTTTTGACCTTCTTTGACTTTTATTTTAAATAAGAAAAATACAATTGTCAATCCCACTTTATTAAAATGATTCCACAAAAATTATAAAATTAAACAGAAAAAAGCATGTACTCTAGGTACATGCTATTAAAAATTTATTCTTTAGCTGCTTTAGCAGCTTCCACTACTTTGTCACTAATCATTTGTGGTACTTCTTCATATCGCACGAATTCCATGGCAAAGGTTCCTCTTGCTTGGGTCATGGAGCGAAGATCTATGGCATATTTAAACATTTCCGATTGTGGTACTTCTGCCATAACCCGTTGCATTCCCTTTGGTTGGGGTTCCATTCCAATAATTCTTCCCCGGCGTTTATTTAAGTCCCCCATAACATCTCCCATATACTCCTCCGGTACTATTACATCCACCTTTACAATCGGCTCTAATAGTACAGGTTTTGCAGCTTCCATTCCCTTTTTAAAGGCCATAGATGCTGCTATTTTGAAGGCCATTTCTGATGAGTCTACATCATGATAAGAACCATCATACAATATAGCCTTAAGCTTCACTACAGGATATCCTGCCAATACTCCAGATTCTAAACACTCCCTTAATCCTTTTTCAACTGCTGGTATATAGGATTTAGGTACGGAGCCTCCAAAAATTTCTTCTCCAAACTCAAAATCTCCCTCTGCTGGCTCAAACCTTATCTTAACATCACCATACTGACCATGTCCACCAGATTGTTTTTTATGCTTTCCTTGCACGTCAGACCTGCCTTTGATGGTTTCTCTATAGGGTACGATAGGGTCACTAAGCTCCACCTCTACCCCAAATTTATTTCTTAATTTACTGGTTATAACTTTAATATGAAGTTCTCCTTGACCACGGATGAGGGTTTGCTTTGTCTCTACATTTCTATCAAAGGTAAAGGATGGATCTTCCTCCGACAAACGCTGTAAGCCAGAGCTGATTTTTTCTTCATCTCCCCTAGACTTTGGTTCTACTGCTAAAAATAACTGTGGTGAGGGAAATTCAATATTACTGTATACTATAGGATCATTGATACTGCATAGGGTGTCTCCGGTATTGGTATGCTGAAGCTTAGCGATAGCAGCTATATCCCCTGCCTTTACTTCTCCTACTTCTATTTGATTTTTACCCCTTAACAGGAATAATCCGCTAATTTTTTCTCTTTCATCCTTATTGGCATTCAAAATCTCTGTATCTGGTTTTAAGCTTCCTGAAATCACCTTAAATAAAGATATTTTGCCGATATATGGATCAACTATTGTCTTAAATACTTGAGCTGAAAATGGTTGATCTGCCTCAAGACTTCTTTCTACAACTACATTTTTATAGGGATCCTTCCCCTGCTTAGGAGGCATATCCTTAGGAGAAGGAGAGTAATCATTGATCATATCTAACAAACTATGGATACCGATGTTTTTTAAAGTAGCTCCACAAAGAACCGGTACGATATCTCCATTTAATATACCTTTTCTTAGGCCCTCCTGGATTTCTTCTTGAGTAAACTCTTCGCCACCAAAATATTTCTCCAACAAAGCTTCATCACTTTCTGCTACAGATTCCATTAGAAGCTCTCTAATTTCTAAGACCTCCGACATCCTATCCTCTGGGATAGGCTTTTCTCTACAGGTTTTACCATCATACTCCTTGGCAATCATCTTCACAACATTTATATTGCCAGCAAAATTTTCCTTTTCACCTAGGGGAATTTGGAAGGGAGCTATCTTTTTCCCAAATTTTTCTCTTAGTTGACTTAACACTTTATCAAAATCCGCATTTTCTCTATCCATTTTGTTAATAAAGATGAAGGTTGGCTTCTTTTTATCTTCTGCATAATCCCATGCTTTTTCGGTACCTACTTCTATATCACTGGTGGCATCTACTAAAATAATTAAGCCTCCTGCTACTTTAATAGCACTCTGTACTTCACCAACAAAGTCGAAATAACCAGGGGTATCTATAAAATTAATCTTATGCCCTTCCCACTCCATAGGGATAAGAGAAGTATTGATAGATATTTTTCTCGCTATTTCCTCCTTATCAAAGTCTGAAATCGTATTCCCGTCTTCCACTCTTCCTATACGATTAATTAATTTAGCTGTGTATAGAGCTGATTCTGTTAATGTAGTTTTTCCGCATCCACCATGGCCTAATAAAGCAATGTTTCTTATTTTGTCAGCTTCGTATATTTTCATAGTTCTTCCCCCTCATCTGAATATTAGGTTGAATTATTAGATTTAATAAAATATTCTATATTATTTTTGAAATACCTCTTTTATTCTTAAAAAATTTTAGAATATTTTGTTAATCTAGATTATTTTATATTTTTTGGTAATTATAATATAATTATACATAATATTTCAATTGTTAGAAAATAATTCTTTAAACATAAGGTTTATTTTAAAAATATGTTATAATAATAGGGGTGTAATTTAAGTAATATTAGCTAAAATCCATATGATTTTGTAAAGGAGGAATTTAAAAATGACCATTACATTTCGTGAGCAAATTAAAGACTTAACCCCTTATCAACCTGGAAAACCCATCGAGGACGTGAAGAGGGAATATGGTTTAAACGAAGTAATTAAATTAGCCTCTAATGAAAATCCTCTCGGTTCTTCTCCAGAAGCTAAGAAGGCAATAAACTCTATGTTAGATCAATTAAATCTTTATCCAGATGGTAATGCTACAGACTTAAAAGAAGCTATTGCTAAAAAATTTGGTATTAAGCCCACCCAAGTCCAACCCAGTAGTGGTTCTGATGAAATGGTAGATTTAGTTGCTAAGACCTTTTTAAATGAAGGGGATGAAGTGATTTTAACAAATCTTACTTTCCCTAGATATATGACAACGACAAAAATGATGGGTGCCACACCTGTAGTTGTACCTCTTAAAAATTTTACTTATGATTTAGAAGGAATGAAAGAAGCTTTAAGCAAAAAAACCCGCTTAGTTTGGCTATGTAATCCTAATAACCCTACAGGAACTATGTTTACAGAAGCAGACCTCTTAGATTTTTTAGATACTGTTCCAAAGCATGTCATTGTGGTTTATGACGAAGCCTATAATGAATATGTTACTAGAGAAGACTATCCCCATAACAGCCTTAAATTGTTAGAAAAATATCCTAACTTAATTATCATGAGGACCTTCTCTAAAATTTACGGTTTAGCAGCCCTTCGTGTCGGTTATACAATTGCATCTGAAGATATTTTGATGAATATTGATAAGGTAAGAGGACCTTTTAACGTCAACACCCTAGCACAGGTTGCAGCTATTGCCGCTTTAAATGATGAAGATTTTTTACAAAAAAGCTTTGAAGTAAATAAAGAAGGTAAGGAATATCTCTATAAGGTCTTTGGAGAAATGGGACTTTGGTATGCCCCTTCTGAAACCAACCATATTTTCTTTGATACTGGAAAAGATTGTGGAGAAGTTTTTTTAGAACTTCAAAAAAGGGGTATTATTATTCGACCTATGTACAACACCTATGTAAGGGTTTCTATTGGTACTATGGAGGAAAACAAGAAATTTATTGCAAACTTAAAGGAAATTTTGAGTTAATCTATATATTTAAATATTTTTAGAGTAGAGGTTATCTCTACTCTTTTGTCATTTATACCATTTTGTTATGACCTGCATATTATATATTGAGTTCCAGGAATAAATGGTTTCAATTTTTCACGAGGAGGTTAATCAATTATGGTTGAATTATGTAGATATCATAACAGCGGTGGTTCTCCATGGAAATATCATTATTATCCCTATTCTTATTCTAATTCATTGGCTGTAGCCTATGTGAAGGGTGGCCCCCTTCGTCCTGAAATCTATGGAGCTATTTGGTTTAAGAGAGTTGCAGGTGGTACAGAGGTTTATACGGAAGTTTATGGTCTACCTTCCTATAGACCAGCTACAGATGAAGAAGACCCCATAGGACCCCATGGCTTTCATATTCATGAGTTTGGTACCTGCGAAGTTAGCAACCCTGAAGATCCCTTCCAAGCAGCAGGAGGACACTGGGATCCCGACAATCAGCCCCATGGTAATCATGCCGGAGATTTCCCTGTATTGTTTTCCAACAATGGTTATGCTAGAATGAGCTTTTTTACCAACAGATTTAAACCCGCCGATGTCATCAACAAAACCATCATTATCCATGAAAACCCTAATGACTACCGTTCCCAACCAGCAGGTAATGCTGGAAAGCGTCTTGCCTGTGGAATTATTCAACGGTACTATTAACACTAAAAGAAAAAGGGCTTTCGCATCATAACGAAATCCCTTTTTCTTTTAATCTTAATGGATTGTCAGGAGTTCCTCTGGTTTTAAAACCACTTTTTCATGTCTTAAAATCTGCTTTGTTCTGTTTCCATCCTCTAGTGAATCTAAATAGACAACCTCTGTGGGTACGATTTTTATAGCCTTTAACTTATCTCCCTTGAATTGTACTATCTCATTATCTGGATTATATTTCATAGCTTCCTCAAATACACTTTTATCTTGAGCGCAAATTGTGGCTTGTCCAAATACTTGTATCCCTTTGATTCGTCTGAAGTTGATATATTCAGTGTTGACCAACAAACAAACGTTAGGATTTTTTTCTATAGACTTAAACTTTTCTCCCCCTGCTGACAATATATATATATCCATTTCTTCTCCAAGAAAATATTGCACAGGACTGCATCTAGGTATACTATCTTGACAGGTGGCAAGAGAAGCACTTTTATGTTCTTTTAAAAATTCCCTAATATGATTACGTAATTCTAAAGGGGACATTTTTCTATTCATTTACTACCATCTCCTTCAACTTTTTTGAACAGCTTTGGTTAAACCTATTCAAATTTATTATGAAGATTTTTTTGAAAATCTATACAAAATACAATAGTTAGGAAATGGTGGAGTTCCTCCTTTTTATTGTGCATCCTCTTATAGGTTTTCTTTTAAACCATTGGTTAATCCCTCTAATTTTTATTTCTGTTCCCTTACAATGTTTAACCGAATCATTTTACATCTTAAGCTTTGTCGTAGGATCTGCAACTTTTCAGCCGCCTTCGTTACATTCCAGTTTGTTTCCTCTAGAGTGTTTACAATCAATTCCCTTTCAATTTCCTCTAAAATTTCCTTTAATGATCCCTGTTTTTCTCTTCTCTCCATCATCAACTGTTCGTAATTAATTTTTGTTAAATCTGATCTTAAGTAAGGAGGGATATCTTCTACCATCAGCTGTTCATTAATACCAGACCTTATCATGAGATTTTCAATGACATATTCCAGTTCTCTAATATTACCGGGCCAATTATATCCCAATAGTATTTCTTTAAGTTCATCAGATACTCCCCTTACATTTTTTTGAAGTATACGGTTGTACCTTTCAATAAAATACTGAATAAGAGCTTCAATATCTCTTTTTCGTTCCCTTAAAGGGGGCAGGTATAAAACTAGAGAAGAAACTCGGTAAAAAAGATCTTTTCGAAGACGTCCAGTGTCCATTAGATTCTTAGGGTCTTCATTGACAGCACTGATAATTCTACAATTGACTGGAAAGAGCTTAGAACCTCCAACCTTTCGTACCTTCTTCTCTTGAAGTACCCTAAGTAACTTTGATTGCATGGCCAGTGGCATAGAATTCAGTTCATCCAAAAAAAGAGTGCCTTCACCAGCATCCTCCAACAAGCCTGTAGAATCTTGGGCACCAGTGTATGCCCCCTTTACAGTGCCAAATAAAATACTTTCTAGAAGGTTTTCTGGGATGGCAGAGCAGTTGATGGCAATGAAGGGTTGTTTACTTTTTTTACTGAAATGATGTATGCTTTGAGCAAATACCTCTTTTCCAGTTCCTGTCTCTCCAATGACCAAGATGTTGCTGTCTACCATTGCCATCATTTGTGCTTCTCGAATAAGCTCTGAGGTTTCCTTACTATTTCCAATAATATTTTCAAAGGTGTAAGCAGTGCTATTTTCTTTTGATTGGGCCCTATCATGACTACAAGCAATTTTTCTTTTTAACTCAATGGTTTCAAAAATCAGTTCTTGAAGTCTTTTCTCATTCCTGGAAATTGTCACGGCTCCCATAATTTTTCCGTCTTTTTGTACTGGGTAGGTATTGTAAGAAATGTAGTGTCCCATTCGGTCACAAAGGGCAAAATTCCTATACTGGTTGAGGATGGGTTTCCCAGTATCCCGTACTTTTTCATGTTCTGATCCTTCCTGTGCATTACTAATATAAATTTCATCCAAGTGACGATTTAAAATATCCTGTGCCTTTAATCCTTCAATTTCTTCCGCTGCCTTGTTATAAAGGATTACCTTTCCTTCTCCATCACTTCCCAAAATCCCTTCACTAATGTGCTCTAAAATGGTTTCGTAATAAGCCTCCTTCACTTCATACTCTGTCAACATTTGGTTTTTTAGATAATAAACACTATAGTCATCAGTGGGCAAAGCTTCTTTTTCTAACAAATATCGATTACCAGCATACATCACTATGTCCTTAATGCCTGACATCGTTTCCCTTTGTTTTAGAAACTCCCCATAAAAATATCTACCTTGAAGCAGATCACCATCTAGTAGGTTTCTAGCAGTCTTATTCAACCATATAATACAATCCTCCTTATCCACCATCAATACCGGCTTATCTACCCACTCCAATATTTTATAGATTGAATTTTCCATCATACACCTCCTCCCACAGAATTTACAAAGCTTATTAAGATTGCCATAATTTATTTATAATTCCAATTAATTTTCATCATACTGCTTTTTATTGTGGAATTAATTCTTTACTTCCAACAAGCTTCACTATTTCATTCATATTATAATCCTTTGTTCATTATTCGTGATAAAGCACATAAATCCTTCCAGCTTCTAAACTTTCCTATACTTCCTGTCTGTGCTCTTCATTTGTAGTAAATTTAAAACCTTAATTTGTTGAACATTAAAAAATGATGAATCATACCTAAAGCTTTTGCTTGTAGATATGTTCATCATTCTTTAGACTTTTATAGTGTCATAGCGGCATCATAACCACCACGTACAGCCTCCATAACCTTTCTAGCTTTCAGACAATCACCTATCGCATAGAATTCTGGTGCAGATCCCCGTAAAGCATCTACTTCCTGGCGTTTAGCCTTTAAGCCAGTTGCAAGAATCACTGTATCGCATTCAATCAATTCTTCTTTACCCTCCAGATCCATCATTATCACACCTTCATCAGTTATGGCCTTGCAGCTGGTGTTGGTTAAGATATTGACTGGCCACTTATCTAGTTCCAGCAGTAGAGCTTCTCGATAGAGATATGCTCCATCAATTACCACATCGGGTCTTGCTTCAAGAACTGTTACCCTTTTCCCCTGCTGGCATAAATTTAATGCCTCTTCACATCCCACCAATCCTCCACCGACGATGACCACGTTATCACCAATACATTGATCTTTACTATAAATATCTGTGGATAAAACTACCTTAGGATGATCCCAGCCTGGTATGTTTGGAATCAAAGGAGCAGCTCCCAAGGCTGCAATAATGACATCTGGCTTAAGCTCCTGAGCCTTCTCTGGGGTGATTTCTGTACTGAGCATTACCTGAATATCCCTTTCCTCCACTCGACGAATCAGTAGTTCCCGAAATTTCTGAAGATCTTCTTTAAAGGGAACATGGTCAGCAAATTCAATTAATCCACCTAGATGATCTTTTTTCTCGCAAAGAACTACTTCATGACCTCGATCTGCAGCAGTGATTGCTGCCTGCATACCAGCAGGCCCCCCTCCCACCACAAGTACTTTCCTGTGGGCTTCAACAGGCATGTGAAACTTGATTTCCTGTTCTCGACCAATATGAGGATTTACTGCACATCGAAGGCTTCTAATAGGATACTTAATATAGGGCACAAAGTCTCCACTCAAACATATAAGACATCGCTGACATGGGGTGATATCGTGGGCTTTTCCTGAGTTAATCTTTTTAGGCAAATAGGGATCAGCCAACAATCCTCGTCCAAGGGCGACAATATCTGCTTTCCCACTAGCAATAATTTCTTCCATCATCTCAGGATCATTGAGACCACCAACCACCGCTACCGGTGTTTTCACTGCTTTTTTAATAGCAGCTGCTAATGGTACATTAATTCCCCGTTCATGAAATGCTGAAGGAAACATGTGGGTATTGGTGGCTGGATTGTGGAAAGTACAGCTTGATACATGAATCAAGTCTACTTTATCATCGATCATTTGAGAGAATGCCACCATATCATCAATGGTAAGTCCCCCTTCCACATGTTCTGAACCACTTAGACGAAACTCGATAGGAAAGTCAGGACCACATTTTTTTCTAATATTGTCAATAACCATAAGAGAGATGCGAGCACGATTTTCCAGACTTCCTCCAAAGCGATCGGTACGCTGATTGTTCAATGGTGATAGAAATTGATGTAATAACCAGCCATGGGCCCCATGAATCATACACATATCACAGCCCCCAAGCTTTGCCATCTCTGCAGCATCTCCAAAGGCATTGACCACTTCTTCTATCACATCTTCATTCATTTCTACGATAGGGGAGCCAAACAATGCAGGTCCTGCACTGGGTCCGTATACGACACCATCATAATAGGCAGCATTGGCTCTTCTACCTGGGTGGAGTAATTGAATGGAGGCATAAGCTCCATGACGTTTAATAGCTTCTGTAGTTCTCACCAGCGATGGTAAAATATCTGGATTGTCCAAGCATGGCATTCTTCCGTGGGCAACACCAGTCTTTGTATGAACGTTGCTCTCACCAATCGTTACAATGGCAGCACCTCCCTTAGCTTTTAATTCAAAATATGCCATACTTTCGGGGGTAAGGAACCCTTCCACTGTCCCATTACCTGTGTTGCTGGGACCAGCTTCAATTCGGTTTCTAAGAGTTAGGGCTCCTACCTTTAAGGGGCTTGTTAAATTTACATATGATTTCAAAAAAATTCTCCTTTCTCAGTCTAGTTTTATTAATGGGTCTGTCAAATGCCTCTTTATTTCAAATAACCGTCAGTTCCACCTCTGGCTAAACCTACAATTGTCCTAACCTGTTTCATGTACCATTGTTATTTTTATTAGTTGACATCTAGCTCTCTAAATAGGTGTAGCATTCTTTTCTTTAAAACAGGTTTTGAGTTGTTAATACTAAGCTTCTTCGTAACTGATTTCCATGTTAACCTTACCAGATTTTAACATAAAAGCTGCATAAAGTACTGCGAAGACAGCCACAGCTACGTTTCCAATAAATTCTGCCGGGGTAAGTACTCCCACAAGTAGCCCTATCTGAGCTACACTGGAGGCTGCCCCTAACAAACTGAAAAACACCAAAGCCTTATGGGATACATGATATTTTGATTTTTGCCAAAGATCTGGAAGTACTTTAGGTAGATTTATGGCTGAGTAACATACTATAGCAAAAAATAGATTGTTTAAAATTACAGCCATATTTCCGATGGTGGAGATATTGAATCGAAAGAAAATAGGTATGAGACTTTCCACATATAATAGGGTTAAAATAATATACGGCGCTTTATACTTATTTAATTTGCTCAAACCTTTTGGTAGCCATCCATCTACACTTGCCTGTAGGATAGGCTTTGTAACCCATCCAAAACAGGAATTTAGGGTAGTTGTTAATGCAAACATGGCACCCCCCACCACAAAGAAAATATAGAGAGGTTTAGGGAGTACTCGTTGAGCTACCAGTGTTAACGGTTGACCAGCTACCTCTGCTACTGGAAGTACTCCTGAAGCCACTGTAGACATAACAGCATAGAATAAAGCTACAATTAAAGTTCCAGCAATGATTGCAAAGGGAATGTCTTTTGTAGGATTTTTAGCTTCAGCTCCAAGATGAATGACTACATTCGCTCCCCCAATGGCCCAGGTAAGTAGTGCTCCAGCAGCAAAGAGTCCAGATATACCTCCGGTCATAAATTCATTAGGATTAAAAAATCCTGGCTGTATCTGTCCAACACCATAAACTGCGAAGGCAGTAATGGCTAGAGACATAATGAGTGTCATAGCATTTTGAAGTTTGGCTGCTCCCTGTATCCCAAACATGTTTACTAAATAAATGGCAGTAATGACCACAAAAGCCACCAAAGTATGATTCAGGCCTGGTATCAGTGCCAACAGATAATCAGCAAAGCTGATGGCATACATGGATAAAGCAGACCAAGCAAGAATATGAATAATTATAAAAAATCCAGAACAGCCTTTATGTGCTAACAATCCCAACTGGGTATAAAAGCCCCCCCTCATTCTAATGGTGCCACTGACCAGTAACATAGGGACTGTCATAGCCAGAGTAAAAATAGCAGCAATAAGCATAGCCAGATTGGCGGATCTGCCTGTCATTGCAATAGCCACTCCTGTCAATGCAAAAACTCCAGAACCTATGGTTTGGCCAATAGCAATAGATAATAACTCTTTTCTTCCCAACACCCTCTTTAGGTCTTTCGTTGAAGTAATAGTTGAAGTAACATCAGACATATTAATCCTCCTTTAGAATTTATATAAATCTTTTAAAAAACCATCCCTTCTGTTTTATTAATGCCTCCCTTCAATTAACATCTGCTCCCAATCTCAACAAATGACACGCTGCAAATCTACACCCTTAGACTTCAATTTAGTATACAAAGGTCTACATGTTTTACCTTTAGGTAAAAATCCTAGGACTAGAGATTTTATGAAAGGTATCAACCTGTACCTATCGTATATTTAGAAGCAGTTTGCTAGATGGCTTTTCATAAATATATTAAAGCAATTTCTATGCCAAAGTTATGAAGAATCCAATCCCTGTATTTTAAAGCTTTTATTTAGTATCAGTTTTTATTGCTGCATTCTTTTTATCCAGTATAATAAGAAAAAATCCCTTAATTGTCTCTAGATGTGCAATAAAAAAGCGCAATTTTTTTTGTCAATCGAAATTATAATTGCTATTTTATAATCAAATAGTTAAAAACCAAGCTAAATTCCCTATTTCAGTAGAAAACTTTTTAGTATTTCCTTAGACTTGGCAAAATTAATTTCTTTTGCCCAATCTAATTTATAGTAATTTATAAACAAAAAAAGATAGGATGATAAAACATCTTATCTTTTTAAATAATTTTTATGAAGATTTTAACGGATAGGGCAAATCCCTGATTCACAACCACTTTCTGTAATTTCTATTTCAATTTCTTGTTTTTCATATTTACTGATAAGAGAAGGAATAAAATCCTTCATTTCTTTTACCCTACGATTATATTCCATTTCGTCTATTGCTTCATAGGGTAATAATTTATAAAAATTGTCCTCCAATGATAGGAAGGTTAGGGCTACAGTATCTTCCCAGTTATTCCATACCCATTCCTCTACTTCTTGCCATTCATGATCCCTTACATGGACAGTAATGGAACAATTGTGATCTACATAATGATTCATAAACATTTTATAGTTTTCCAGCTGTTCTAGAGCCGAGACATCGTATTTGGTCTTTCCTTGGGGTGCCTTTACAGGAAACTCTACAACCTTTGTGGAACAGGTTGTCCATTCCTGACCCACCTCTGGTAAGACAGGGTAATCTAACTCTTCGCAAACCTTCACCAGTGGATCATCAGCACTTACCCTTATTCTTCTTATGTAATAAGGAGCATGGGAATAATGAACTCCACTAGAAACAGTAGGTAGCTGACTTAATGTTCCCTCTGGTTTTACAGTGGTGATCAATAGAGGTGGATTTTCCCCGATAGCTTGGGCATAGGCCTTTGCCTCTTTATGGGCTACCTCCCTTAGTTCTTGAAGTATCTTAATTTCCTCTTCTCTGCTAATGTTGGTGGCATTCACCATATCCTGCCATCCTGTTAAAGATGCCCCCAATAGCTTATCCCTCTTTTGTACTGCATCCCACTGAGGCAGCTCTAACTCTACACAGGTCATTCTATAGCTTGTTCGCACTGATAATCGTTGAGCCTCTATTAAGCCTTCCTTATCTAATGTTCCATCTTCCTTTACAAAAGCAAAAACATTTACTGTCGTTAAATTACATAGGCCTTTGGAGTCCAATAAAATTTCTCCACAAGGGTTTACACCATTCATATTGGGTCTACGTTTTTTTGCTGCCTGTGCATTTACCCATCCAGGTTCTCCAGAATATCTCATTTTTTCTATTAGCCAGTGGAGTTCTTCTCTAGAAGGCTTTTCTTCATAATAAATAGAATTATTACTCATTTGTCTATGGATAATACTTTTATCCACCAGCCACTGTCCATCAATCTGTTTATATAAATTAGATTTAGCTTCAATACTTTCCTTATCCTTAGCATCAATTAATACCATTTCAGCTGTACGTCTTACACCGCCTACGACAACATTTTCTCCAATAATATTGGCAATGTCCAGACAATCAATGGGACGTAGCTTACTTCTATTGCTGTCATGGGTACCTTTAATATTTTCAATAACTTTATCTATCTTATAAAACATATTCTTTAAACTTTCATGACCACTGGCGGTTCCCCCAAAGGTTTTTAATTTTTCTCCTTTAGGTCTTACATGATCATAGTTTATAATGATGGTTTTCACATGTCTATACTCATGGCTATATAGAAGCTTAAAAAAGAAATCTAGGGCTTGGGTCCAACCTTCCTTACTATCTCCCACAGTAATCTTAACAATATTTTTATATAAGAATTCTAAACTAGTATTATCTTCTCTAGCTTCTATTGGCACTGGAATATAGTCCTTATGTATTAATTCATAATCCCGTCTAATCCTTGGTAGACCTTTGATATCATCCTGCAATACCCTCACTCCTACACCAGAACCTATCATTAAGAGATAGAATAAATCTTTAAAGGATTCAATGCTATCTATCACTAAAAAAGCACAGTTATAATTGGACATAGGATAGTTTTTAGCCACTGGTGTGTTGCCAACCCAAAAGGTTCGTCCAGATAAAAATTGTTTTAAATTATAAACATTATCAAAAAGCTTTTCAGCCTCCTCCCTAGTGGTTGGTACAAGACTACAGTTGTATTCTACAGCCCTTCTAACAGTCTCCCACCAATACTCTCTTCTACCTTCCTCTGCTAACCATCGGGAGTAGGTTCTATAATAAACAAAGTTGCCTAATTGCTTCATTGGTGAAAATCTATGCTTATATTTACTAATAAATTCATCGGATAATAGTCTGTTCTCCTCTTTTTTTCTTGCTTCCCTTGTTCTATTACGATGACTTCTATACACAATATATTTTTTAGCTGCCTCTTTTCTATTACTAGACATCAGCATTGTCTCTACAATATCTTGAATTTCCTCCACATGAACTGGAGAAGTATATCCCTTGATGAGACTAGCAATTTTCTCTGCAATTTCTTTGCTTAGTCCTACATCTATTCCAGTCGTAGTTTCAGCCATGGCTTTTTCTATTGCATTACTAATTTTAAAGAGATCAAATTCCACTAGTCTCCCATCCCTTTTAATAACTTTTACCATAACCATCCGCCCTTTCACTTATATGTAACAGTATCTCCTGTGACAACATATGGTGTTTTTAAATTTTATATGCACAAAATATTGTATCACCCTCTAATTTAAAAGTCAAAATACTTCCTTGCTTTTATAGAAGATTTTTAGAATTTTTTTATTCATTTTATACGATTAGTTCCTGATATCTCCCATTTGTATTTTTTTATACTTTCTGTTCTCTGCTCTTATCTCTTCCTCCCTATACCGTTTAACATAATGGTTCTCCCTGATTATTAATGACAGATTGATTTTCTACAAAAAAATAGGCCTATAGCCTATTTTCTAAAAATAATATTTAGTATTTCCTCAATTGTATCCTTAATATATTCACCTTTTCTATATTTTCTCTTTGCTACGATAATTTCTACTTGATTACCTTTAGCTACAATATCCTTTACAATTTTAGGGGTCTCTATAAATACACCTTTTTCTTCATATTGACTATCTAAAATTACAAACGTAGGTATCTTTACTTTGCCACCAACTTTATAACCACTCATATAGGCCTCATAACCCTCTCTAGGTAATATCGCAACCTCAATCTTAGGGTTTATATCTTTCATTTTCTGTAGAGCGGGTACATTAATCATGCAGTCAGGACACCATATTTCAGCAAAGGCCAGCACATAAATAGGGGTGTCGATCTTCTGAATCTTATGTACCATCTCTTCTGTTAGAAAAATATTTTCATATATCTCTAAAGTCTTTTCTCTATTAATATCTTGATCTTTATTTAAGAATTCTTGAAAAGAAACACCTAATTCAAACAATTGATGTAAATTCATTTTTATCATCCTCCTATATTGGAAGTATAGATTATTATTTTATTATATCATTATTTAAAGAGAATTTTAAGTAAATTGATAGGATTGGAAGCCAAATTGTTAAGGAAATTTTATTCATAATTAATAAACATTGTTATAAAAGATATTCTTTTCCATATAGATATATTACAAAAATTAATAAATCCTTAATTTAATTAAGCCCTTTCAACGATGATTCTATGGAATATGCAAAAACTAAAAAACTCCACAATCAGTGGAGTTTTTCTTTCACGTCGCAACGACCTACTCTCCCAGGCAGTCTCCCGCCAAGTACCATCAGCGCTGAAGGGCTTAACTTCTGTGTTCGGTATGGGAACAGGTGTGACCCCTTCGCTATTGTCACGACATTTCTTGAAGGCAATGTAAAATGTAAAATGTAAAATTAAAGTCAAATCCTTTGTTTCCTAAGGTCTTTATGCTTTTCATCTTCCATTTTCAATTTTTCATTTCCATAATT
>NZ_FNFP01000013.1 GCF_900100845.1 Natronincola ferrireducens
GGGGATCCCACTATATTGAATTTAATATAGTAGACAATCAAGTTACCTATCAAATTAAACCATTGTTTTAATGGGAGCATATGGGAGGATATGTAAATAGAACTGAGGATATCAGTTCTATTTTTTTGTAAACCCTGTTAACACTTGTTTATTCCATATAATCAAATTTTTAAAAAAATTGCTTGTATGTTATAATTATACAATAATGTTTAATAGGAATAAAAAGACATCCTACAGAAGTCGGTTTATAGATTTTTTTGTCATTTTATTTACTGAAATATAAGGGCTAAATTTATTTTATAAAATATAGTAGAAATTAGCATGAAAACCCATGGCGTATAATTATAAGTTTATATTCATTTCTTTTCTATTTTGCGCATTAGATGGACGGGTCTCTCCTACTTGTTTTTCTAAAATCAACTTTCAAGTTTTTATACAAGGGAGTTTAATCATATTTATATCCAATAATTTACTACTTAAATTTTGTAACAACTTAAGAATAATAATGACTTTTAAAAGAAGTCTTATTTTTTAAACATATAAAAAGGGGGAAATAAAATGAATTTCTTAATGAAAAAATCCTACAAAAAAGTAGGTGTAGTTTTATTATCAGTTTTACTATTTGTATTAATAACTGGTTGCACAAGTGAAGATGCCGAGAAAACAATTGTTTTTGCTGATCCAGGTTGGGATAGTGTTGCCTTCCATAATGAGGTAGCAAGCTATATTATACAACATGGATATGGTTACGGTACAGAGGTAGAAATAGGATCAACACCTATTACTTTTACAGCCCTTAGAAATGGCAGCGTTGACGTACTTATGGAGGCATGGACTGATAATATTAAGGAATCTTATGAAGAAGCTATTGCAAAGGGAGAGGTTATAGAGGCTTCCATTAACTTTGATGATAGTGCTCAAGGCTTTTATGTTCCAACCTATGTGATAAAAGGAGATCCAGAAAGGGGGATTGAACCAATGGCCCCAGACTTGAGGACAGTTCAAGATTTACCAAAGTACTGGGAGGTTTTTAAAGATCGAGAAGATCCAAGTAAAGGAAGACTCTACGGCGCTATTCCTGGATGGGAGATAGATGGTATTTTACAAGAAAAGGTAAAAAATTCTGGATTAAATGAAACCTATAACTATTTCAGTCCTGGTTCTGATGCTGCATTAGCCAGTTCTATAGTGGGTGCCTATGAAAGAGGAGAAGCTTGGGTAGGATACTACTGGGAACCGACATGGGTCATTGGGCAATATGATATGACATTATTGGGGGACATTCCTTATGATGAAGAGAAATGGTTAGATGGGTATGGTACTGAACTACCTCCAGTAGATGTTACCATTGCAATTGGTTCAAGCTTACAGGAGGATGCTCCAGAAATTGCAGCATTTTTACAAAACTATTCTACAAGTAGTGGAATAACCAGTGAAGCATTGGCTTATATGCAAGAAAATGATGGAACTACAGAAGAAACTGCTATATGGTTTTTAAATGAATACCAACAATTATGGACAACTTGGGTACCGGAAGAAGTGGCAGATTTAGTAAAAGAATCATTGAATAAATAGTTTTTGGTAGCAAATAGTGAACTTTAAAAGGTTCACTATTTGTTAGTGAAAATACAAATTCATCACAAGTATAGCCAAAACAATTTAAAAGAGAGGTGAAATTTGACTACTTTCATGAAGGTAGTCAATACAGATATGAATCAATTTCCAGAGTTTTTGAAGTTTGAATTTGGTATTTATGTAGATCACTTTATTAAGTGGCTTATAAATAATTTTGCAGGATTTTTTAACGCTTTAGAAGAAGGGATATTATGGTTTTTATTAAGAGTTGATAGTGGATTACAATATTTACCCTGGTGGTTAGTTATTATTGGGGTATTCATAATGGGATGGCGGATAAAAAAACTGTCTTCAGGACTTATTTTTGCAGTTATGTTATTTTTGGTGGGGTCCTTTGGACTATGGTCTTTAATGATGGCAACCTTAGCTGTGGTTTTAACTTCCGTTGTTATGTCTTTAATTCTAGGTCTACCAATAGGTATTATTATGGGTTATAGTTCTAAAGTTGAAATGATTATAAAACCTATTCTTGATGGTATGCAGACAATGCCAAGCTTTGTCTATTTAATTCCAGCTATTATGCTATTTGAATTGGGAAGGGTTCCAGCTGTGTTTGCCACTACTATTTATGCCATTGCCCCAGTGATAAGACTAACAAATCTAGGTATTCGTAATGTTTCTAAAGAAATGGTAGAGGCTGCCCATTCCTTTGGATCATCACCTTGGCAGATTTTGTTTAAAGTAGAATTACCTCAAGCTTTACCAACTATCATGACGGGGGTAAATCAAACTACCATGATGGCAATGTCAATGGTGGTTATTGCTTCTATGGTTGGTGCCCAAGGTTTAGGTAGAGAAGTATTGCAGGCTATCAATAGAATTGATATTGCTAGAGGAACAGAAGCAGGTCTAGCTATTGTTATTATGGCTATTATTATCGATAGACTGACCCAAGGTATAGCTGATAAATTTAAGGTAGAAAAATAGAAAAGCAAAAGGTAGGAGATAGAAAATGTCAATACAAATAAAGGTAGAAAATTTGACAAAGATTTTTGGAAAAAACCCTAAGGCTGCTCTTAAAAAATTAGAAAAAGGTATATCCAAAGATAAAATACTAAAAGAAACAGGTCAGACTGTCGGTATTAACAATGTATCTTTTGAAGTTAATGAAGGAGAAATTTTTGTT
Organism: Natronincola ferrireducens; assembly: GCF_900100845.1. Classification (NCBI taxonomy): domain Bacteria; kingdom Bacillati; phylum Bacillota; class Clostridia; order Peptostreptococcales; family Natronincolaceae; genus Natronincola; species Natronincola ferrireducens. Next base: position 2,762 of record NZ_FNFP01000013.1, read on the forward strand.
ATCATGGGACTTTCTGGTAGTGGCAAGTCTACTTTGATTCGATGCTTAAATCTCTTGAATAAACCCACAAAAGGAAAGATTTTTATTGATGGAGAAGATATTGTAAAATACAATAAAGAAGAACTTAGACAGTTTAGACAAAATAAGATGGCTATGGTTTTTCAACATTTTGGACTTTTTAGTCATAAAAATGTAATACAAAATGTTGAATATGGCTTAGAAGTAAAAAATATCCCTAAGGAAGAAAGACAAAAAATTGTTATAGAAATGCTGGAGGCTGTGGGGTTAGAGGGATGGGGAGAAAAAATGCCCCATCAATTAAGTGGTGGAATGCAGCAAAGGGTAGGTTTGGCACGGGCCCTAGCCAATGATCCAGATATTCTGTTGATGGATGAACCCTTCAGTGCTCTTGACCCGTTAATTCGTCGAGATATGCAGCTAGAGTTATTAGATCTTCAAGCTAAATTAAAAAAGACTATTATTTTCATTACCCACGATGTTAATGAAGCCTTTAAAATTGGAGATCGAGTTGCTGTAATGAAGGATGGAGAAATTATACAAATAGGAACTCCAGAAGAAATTCTTTCTAATCCTGAAAATGGGTATATTGAGGATTTCATTAGAGATATAGATAGATCTAAAATTGTACAGGTAAAAAATATTATGTACAAGCCTAGTCCACTGATATTTATGAAGGATGGACCTAAAGTTGCTATGAAGACAATGAAGGATCATGGTATCTCCAGTGTTTTTGTTGTTGATAAGAATAGAAAACTACAAGGGATTATTACGATAGATGATACAATAGAAGCCATTAAAGAAAATAAAACCTTAAAGGATATTATAAGAGAAGATTACTTTACTACAGATACAGAAACCTATGTTCAAGATTTAATACCAAAGGCTATTGACACTAAATACCCTATAGCTGTTGTGGATGAAACCCAGAAGCTATTAGGTATTATTGTGAGGGTATCGGTATTATCTGGATTAGTATAAATATAAAAAAGTCTTCCTTTGGAAGATTTAGCGGTAGACTTTAGGTGAAGCAACTAAGGGATTAACACAATTTAGCTAACTAAATTGGTTACCTGCTTATTTTGAAACCAATAACCGAAATTAAATCAATTCTTTTATTTAAAGGCTCTGTTCATGATAAATGTTGATATTTAAAAAATATGGAAATGCTAGGGTACAGTCATCCTGAGTGATAACGAAGGATCTTAGTTTTAGATCTCAAAGGCTAGATCCTTCACTGCCTTCAGGATGACAAACCTCAACTCACTTTTAGTTTTAGGATTATTTTAAGTCCTCCAAGACTGCTTTTCTCTACTGTTATATTACCTTTGTGAGCTTCGATGATGTCTTTAGCAATGGCTAAACCTAAACCACTACCTTCCTTTTTTGTATTGGTATGTGTTCCTCGATAATAGCGTGTAAAGATTCTAGGTAATTCTTCTGTTTTTACCCCAATACCATCATCTTCTATGAGGATTGCTACCCAAGATGTATCCTCAACTTCTACGTGAACTTTTACAGACACTGGTCTTTCATTGTGAACAAAGGCATTGTGTATTAAATTAACAAGTGCCCTTTTAAATAATCTTCGGTCTACACTTAGTTTTATATGATCCTCAGTATGGGTAAAGGACACATTCTCTTCATTAAACCCTGTATTAAGGACATCAATTAAAATGACTTTTATTTCAGAAATAAGTTCTACAGGTTCCATATTTAATGGCAGTTGTTGATGCTTTAAACGAGTGGCCATATTTAAATCCTCTAAAAGATTCTCTATATAAGCGCCTTTTTCTAATATAATTTCTTTGTATTTGTTTCGTTCCTCAGAACTTAGTGGGTACTCAGGATCTCCTAACAACTCTCCATAACCCATCATGGATGTTAAAGGTGTTTTGATATCATGGGATAAATTTGATATCCACTCCTCCCTAGCGACATCTGCAAGGGCTCTTTCTTGCTGAGATATTTGGAGCTGTTTTGCCAGTGTATTTATTGCAACTTCAACGTTTTTATAAATACCCTTGCCAGGACTTTCAACGTCATAATGGCCTTTTGATAATCTAATGATGCATTCATTCATGCGGTTGATAGGTTGACTGATTCTGTTAGTATACATATAACTGATTAAAAGCAACAAAATCCCATTCATGCCAATAAGCCAAATAGGATTGTATGTTGCCCCTACAAGAGCTACATCATAGGTGTAAAGTCTCCTTCTTACATGACTGGGGTCCATAAACATTAGTATTGTATAATCTTTGTTTTCAATTCTTTGGCCTCTAATAAAAGCAGTTGTAGAATGACTTTCATAAAGATTTATCAGCTCTTCAGGTGTATAAAACCTTTGAATGTCTCTTGAATGGTTATTTGCTTGAAATACTTCTTTAAATTGTTCATCTATAATCTGAATACCAATCCCATGGTTTCTTAAATATTCACTTAAATCAAGGGTCATTTCGAGTTCAGAAGATGCATTTAAATTAATGCCTTTAATTATTTGATTTAAATAGGGGTCTGCATCAAAATGATATAACTGTTCATTTTGATAGACTGAGTTCTGCATATACATAACATTAACAATGACTAAAAATAAAGCTGCAACAAAGAAGGAAACTGCATAATGAATCATTATTTTATGTTTCATAAGCCCTCCTGTTTATTACAAATTTGTAGCCAAGGCCAATAACTGTTTGAATCCACTGGGGCTTGGAAGGATCATCTTCTATTTTAAGGCGAATTTTTCTGATATGTACAGAGATGGTGTTATCAAAGCCAAAAAAATCTTCACCCCATATTTCTTGACAAATCATTTCTTTACTGAGAATTCGATTTGGATTTTCAGTAAAATAAAGCAATATTTTATATTCTTTTGCTGTAAAGTCAAGAACTTTATCTTTTTTACGAATCACACCAGCATCAGGATCTATACAAATATCTCCAAAACAGAACATTTCTTTTTTTTGAATTTCTTTTTCTTCTATATAAGTAGAGCTTAGATACTTGAGTCTTGCTTTTACTCGGTAAGCCACTTCTTTAGGACTAAAAGGCTTTGTAATATAATCTTCAGCACCCAATGCAAAACCTAAAAGTCGATCCACTTCTTCATTTTTTGCAGAAATATATAAAATTGGCACAGATTTTATTTTTTGAAAGTCTTTAAATAGTTCATAACCGTCCCCATCAGGAAGCATAATGTCTAGGAGTACGAGATCTGGCATCAGTTTTTTAAATGCTTCAAGTCCCTGTTTTGCTGTAGAAGCAGTATGAACACTTTCAAATCCCTCTCGTTTTAAAACAGTTTCTAAAAGACTGGCGATTTCTTTTTCATCGTCAATAATCAGTATAATTGGTTGTTCTTTACCTTGAATCATCTTCCTCCTCCTTTTTTACAATTATATCATACCTCTTTTAAATCCATGAATCCATTCTAAATAAATATTTAAGATGGATTTATAATATCCTTAAGATGAACTTCATCATAGACATTTATAATTAGGATGTTAACTCAATAAAATAATTACAAGGGGGAATTTTTATGCAAGCAATTATGGAACCTATTTTTCATTTCAGTTATTTAACAACAGTAATCATTATTGGATTCATCATGATTAGTAAATCCAAAAACAACCCTTATTTTAAGTGGTTTGGGATCATGGCTGTTACTCTAGGCTTTGGAGATGCTTTTCATTTGATTCCAAGGGTAATTTCTCTTATGACCACAGGTTTTGAAAGTCACGCCGCGGCTTTAGGGTTTGGAAAATTTGTAACATCCATTACTATGACGATTTTCTATCTGATTTTATACAGCCTATGGAAAATCAGATATGATGTTAAAAACGTACAAAAGTTAGATTTGATTATTTGGAGCCTAGTAGTTATTCGTATCGCTCTTTGTTTCTTCCCACAAAACCAATGGTTTTTATATGAGTCATCAATTACATGGGCAATTTATCGTAATATTCCTTTTGCCATTATGGGACTCATTATGATTGTACTCTTTTATAAAAAAGGTAAAGAGAAAAATGATAACAATGCTTTGAAAATAAGTCTTGCGGTAGTTTTATCTTTTGGATTCTATATTCCCGTAGTCCTTTGGGCACATGTGCACATGCTCATTGGTATGTTGATGATTCCAAAGACTCTAGCTTATTTATGGGTTGTCTTTATTGGCTTTGGTGAATTTAGAAAAGAGCTTAAAGAGTCGCAATAAACGATTAAAAAGCTATTGCCAACATCTCAGGTATAGGTCATATCTTGCTGAGTGTAGGGATAGTGATGCTGTTACTTCAACTAAAAAAGCAAGTAGTAAATTTGGAAAATATTAAATGAGAGAGTTATTAAAAGCAAAACGAAACAGCCCAACTAAGTTTATATCCGATTAAGGATAGAATTAGTTGGGCTGTTGACTTATTGGGATAAATCAATTATTTTGGTGTCATGAAATTAATTGGTATGCAGTGTATCTTTTTATGTATCAACATTTTATATAGCTATACATACCTTGTATTTTGATGGACATTTCTTAGAACAAAGGTTAATTTGACTACAACTACTTCTACTACCACATGGAATGGAATCAAATTGATTTTTCCTTACTTTTATGCTAATATGCCTTCTTATCTCTTTAGAAATGGTGCTTGAATCTTGTTACTATTTTTACAAATGATAGTCCAGAGAGTAATCCTTTTTCAATTTCTACTCTCTGCGATAGTGCTAAATGTTTTTGATTGCCTTTATTCTTTTGAGACATGTTAACTCCTCTTTCAGCACAGGCAGACAATCAACTGTACCTGTTATTTTACTACAAGAAGGATGGAAAGGGATTGTTCATATGTAACATAGAGGATTTTTGAAGGATATGTTATACTATAACAGAAACAAAAGGATACAGAAGATAAGGAGGAAATCTATCATGAGAAAACTGACATTTCTTATACTGATAATGATAATAATTATGGGTATAGGTAGCAATACAGTATCCGCTATGGATGAGTATGTAGATACAGAACCGGTTATTGAACGGGCTATAATACTAGAGGTAGAGACCTTAGATGATGCTGCATTAGAAAATGATTTTTTTATAGAAAGTATGCTGGTGACTTTAGAAGTACTTTCTGGAGAGTATAAGGGGGAACAATTTCAAGTAGTTCATAGTCTTACTGGGAGTTTTGGATATGATATTATTGTGGAGCCTGGGGATAAGGTTTTGATAACAGTTGAAGATTTTGGTGATGGGCTTGTAGAGGTTTATATATCTGAATATTTAAGGGATACTTATATATATATTATAGCTATTTTATTTATAGTTTTATTGGTTTTATTAGGAGGAATTAAAGGTTTAAAGACGATTCTAACCTTAACCTTAACCCTTGTGTTGATTCTAAAAGTATTACTTCCAGGATTGTTAGCAGGATATAGTCCTATATTACTGACCATCGGAATATCTATTGCCATAACGGTTATTACCATCTTGACAGTAGGAGGTGTCAATACAAAAAGCTATGCTGCTATCATCGGAGTATTGGGAGGAGTATTTGTATCAGGAATTATAGCATATATAGTTGGAACCAAGGTAAGTCTTACGGGGATGTCTTCTCAAGAAGCCATGATGCTGATGTATATTCCTCAAGGAGTGAATTTTGATTTTAGAGGATTATTGTTTGCAGGAATCATCATGGGAGCATTAGGAGCTGTGATGGATGTAGGTATGTCTATTGCCTCTGCTATGGAGGAAATTAAAAAAGCTAATCCTAATATAGAAACAAAGCCATTGATTATGGCAGGAATGAATGTTGGTAAGGACATTATGGGAACTATGTCTAACACGCTAATTCTAGCCTATACTGGGAGTACTATACCATTATTACTTTTATTTACAGCATATCAGGATTCCTTGACAAAAATTATTAATCTAGATATTATTGCAACAGAAATTATTAGAGCCTTTGCTGGAAGCATTGGATTAATTTTATGTATTCCCTTAACCGCCATAGTAGCTGGAGTATTAACCGAGAAATTCCATAAGGATAAAGATAAAGAAAAAACAGTGTAGATATATACCAACGGATTTACTTGAGAGGTATAAATTTTTCATCTTTAAAAGCCACTCTAATCAACTGTAACAATGGAAATGATTATAAATATAGGGTCAATCAATAGATTGACCCTATATTTATAAATAAAAAAACTTCATAAAAACCATTGATTATTATACCCATAGGGGGTATAATATACCTAACGGGGGTATACCATATATTTTATAAAAGGGTATGTTAAATATTACTATTGATTTTCCAATAAATGATAAAAGTAGTGGAGGAACCTGTGCAGTAGTAGAGAAGACAACAAAAACAGAGAGGAGTTGTAGAAATGCCACAGTCCAATAATATAAAAAAAATGAGTTTGAAAATTCAAGGCATGTCCTGTAGCAGCTGTGCTGCAAACATAGAGAAAAAATTAAATAAAACAGAAGGTATTCTTCATGTATCTATTAACTTTGCAACAGAAAAGGCACAAATCGAATTTGATAAAGAAAAAATTCCTGTAGAAAAAATAGTCGATATTGTTAATACATTAGGTTATGTAGCATCGGCAGAAATAGAAGACAAAAAAGAAAAAGTTACTCTAAAGGTTCAAGGTATGACCTGCAGTGCTTGTTCAAATCGTGTAGAAAAAGCTTTAAATAGAATGGAAGGAATTCTATCGGCAAATGTAAACCTTGCAGTAGAAAAGGCAACCATCGAGTATACTCCTACAAAAATCCGCTTAACGGATATCCAAAGAAAAATTTCATCTTTAGGTTATGAATTGATTTTGCAGGAGGAAGAAAATAAAGATGAAATTGATGAAGATGAAATTAAGGTAATGAAGGCTAAAAAAACTATGATAACCTCCCTTATCTTTACTGGGGCCATTATGGGACTAATGATTATTCATATGTTTATTAAAAGGATTCCTGGATATTTACCTATCGTAGCTGTATTAGGGTTACCAATTATATTTGGCACAGGATTACATGTCCATAAAGCAAGCTTCAAAGCATTAAAAAACAAAAGCCCCAACATGGATGTTCTGGTAAGCTTAGGATCATTGCCCCCCTATGTAATTGGATTAATGGGCTTCTTCTTTCCAATACAAACCTTTATAGAAATGGCAACAACCATCATGAGTTTTCACCTGATTGGTAAATATTTAGAGATTCGAGCTAAGGGCAGGGCTTCTCAGGCTATTAAGAAGCTGATTCAAATGGGTGCAAAAACTGCAAAAATTATTATTGATGGTGAAGAAATAGAAGTTCCAGTGAAGGATTTACAGGTAGGAGATGTTATGGTGATTCGTCCCGGTGAAAAAATCCCTACAGATGGAATTGTTGTAGATGGTAGTAGTTTAGTAGATGAGTCTATGGCTACTGGGGAATCTATGCCGGTAAAACGGGAAAAAGGTCAGGAAGTGATCGGTGCCACTTTAAATAAGCAAGGTTTATTAAAGGTAGAGGTAACTAAAGTAGGCAAGGATACTTTTTTATCCCAGGTAATTAAAATGGTGGAAGAATGTCAAGGATCAAAAGTGCCAATACAGGAATTTGCTGATACAGTAACTGGATATTTCGTACCAATTATTATTTTACTAACTATAGGAACCTTTGTTTCCTTTAATCTATTCCCAGATTTCCATAGAAGTATTATGGAGTGGGGAGGGCAATTCTTACCCTGGGTAAATTCTGACTTAACCCCCCTTACCCTAGCATTTGTTACAGCAACAGCTGTTTTAGTTATCGCTTGTCCCTGCCCTTTAGGGTTAGGAACACCTACAGCTTTAATGGTAGGTAGTGGTATAGGTGCCGAGAAGGGGATTTTGATTAGAAATGGAGAAGCAGTACAAACATTTAAAGATGTAAAAGCTATTGCTTTTGATAAAACCGGAACCATTACAAAGGGAAAACCAGAAGTAACAGATATGATAACAGCAAATGGTGTTGATGAGAAGGAAATTCTGTACTATGCTGGTAGCATAGAGAAAGGTTCAGAACACCCTCTAGCCCATGCAATTATAGAGAGAGCAAAAAATCAATCCATCTCTTTAGGTGAAGTGAAGGATTTTAATGGAATTGTAGGTATGGGTGTAGTAGGGGTCATTGATGGAGAAAAGATACTGATAGGAAATAGAAAGTTAATGGTAGAGAACAATGTTTCTTATGAAACATATGAAGATCAGCTAGTAGGGTTAGAAGAAGAAGCTAAGACCGCCATGATGGTGGCAAAGGGAAATAAGTTGCTAGGTATTATAGCAGTGGCGGACCCATTGAAGGAAGATTCTATTGAAGCTATTAAAGAACTAGAGAATATGGGTATTAAAACCGCTATGATAACGGGAGATAATAAAAGAACTGCCGCAGCTATTGGAAAAAGGGTAGGAATCAGCCATGTTATTGCAGAAGTATTACCTGATGGTAAAGTCGATGAGGTGGTAAAACTTCAAGGGCAATATGACATCGTAGCAATGGTAGGAGATGGTATCAATGATGCTCCAGCCTTAAAACAATCCAATGTGGGGATTGCCATCGGTACAGGAACTGATATTGCTATTGAAGCTGCTGATGTAACCTTGGTAAGAGGTGAATTAAGTGGTATTGTATCTGCTATAAAGTTGTCTAAAGCTACCTTCAGGAAGATTAAAGAAAATTACTTCTGGGCATGGTTTTACAACGCTTTAGCTATACCAGTAGCTATGTTGGGATTATTACATCCTATGATTGGTGCAGCAGCTATGTCTATTAGTTCCTTAAATGTTGTCTATAACTCATTAAGATTGAAAAAGGTTAACATTGAACCAAGCTATAAGGTAAAAAGATAAGAATCCCCCTGTATTTTCATAAATGCAGGGGGATTCCTACTATTTATAAAGAACTTTTGATTAATCAAAGACTTTTCCATCTGTCCAGTGTTCTACTATAACTATATTAATGGTTTCAACCAATTGTAGTAAATGCAATAAAACATAGACTCTTTTCACGAGTGTTGTCCCTAGCAAAGGGAGAAAGCTCCCTTTGCTACAGCCATTATCTATACATTTTACAATCGATAAATTGGTCTTCTGTAACAATATATTGTACAGGAAAGTCATAGGAATCGGTGGGAACATTATCTATAAGCTGTACTTCAAAGGCTGGAGCAACTGTAGGGACAGATGGGTCAAGCTTAGGCAAAAAGCGATCATAGTATCCTCCACCATAGCCTACACGATAACCCCTTTGATCAAAACCTACCCCCGGCACAATAATTAAATCCAAAATTGAAGGATCTACTGGGCGAATTGCTTCTTTTTTTGGCTCTAAGACACCAAAATTCCCTATTTCTAAATCTTTTTCTACATCTAGCAGCTCCGATATGATGAGTTCCCTTGTTTTAGGTAGGGTTAGGGGGATAAAAACCCTCTTCCCCTGTTGAAATAAATCCTTTATTATATCCTCTGTCCTTACTTCACTACGGAAAGAAAGATACAACATCACCTGTTGAGACTTTATATAAATAGGACAATCCTTTAGTTGTCGAAAAACTTCAGAGCTTTTCTCTAATATTTGGGATTCTGTTAGAGAATCTCTTTTTTCTAATAATTGATTTCTTAAATGTTTTTTCAAGTCATAACCTCCTTAATATTTCCAATATATGATAATTGTAACACAAGCTTGGAAATCAATTCAATTGAATTTCATAGTGGATTACTGTTATAATGAATAAAGAAATAAAAGTCGATAAATGAGGTTTTAAGTAAGGAATATTGTTTTAAATAGGAAGTTTTTACTAGTATTTTCTGTTGTTTTCAGCAGGAGAAAAAAGTTTTATGTCGAAGTTATAATAATGTTAGGCAGGAGTTGATGATTTTTGATACAATTTAAAAATGTAAACAAGACATATAATAAAGGAATTCAAGCATTAACTAATTTCAATTTAAACATTGAAAAAGGAGAATTTGTGTTTTTAGTAGGTCCCAGTGGTGCTGGGAAGTCTACCTTTATTAAGCTATTATTAAAGGAGGAGGAGCCTACTGAAGGCAGTATATTAGTAGAAAATCAAGACATAACGAAACTATCCAAAAGAAAAATCCCCTATTTAAGAAGAAATCTTAGTGTTATTTTTCAAGACTTTAGGTTATTGCCTAATAAAACCGTCTATGAAAATATCGCATTTGCTATGGAAGTTATAGAAGCATCTTCTAAGGAAATACGTCGACAGGTTCCTATGATTTTAGGTATGGTGGGATTGAGCGACAAGGCAAAACAATACCCCCATCAGCTTTCTGGTGGAGAAAGGCAGAGGGTGTCTATAGCAAGGGCCATCGTAAACAATCCATCTATCTTAATTGCTGATGAACCTACTGGAAACCTAGACCCAGAAACTGCTTGGGAAATTATGAAGGTATTAAAACAAATTAATAGAAGAGGTACTACTGTTGTGATGGTTACCCATGCTAAAGACATTGTTGATACTATGCAGCAACGGGTTGTTGCATTAGAAAAAGGCAGAATCGTAAGAGACGAGCATAGGGGGGCATACGATTATGAAGATTAGAACCGTCAGTTATATGCTGAAACAAGGATTTATTGGAATATGGCGGAACAGAGGCATGAGCGTCGCTTCTATTAGTTCAGTAGCAGCCTCCTTAGCTGTACTAGGTGTTATTATTACAATTGTTTTAAATATTAATAATTTATCCCATATAGCTCAAATGCAATTTGATACAGTACAGGTTTACTTAGAGGAAGACTTATCGGTGGAAAAAATATCTTCATTAGGACAACAAATAGCAGATATAGAGGGTGTACATTTTGTTGACTATGAATCTAAGGAAGAAGCATTAAGTAAAATGAAGGAACAGTGGGGAGAACAAGGTTATTTACTTGAGGTTCTAGAAAATAACACACTGCCGAATTCCTACATTATTCATTTAGATACCATTGAAATAGCCGATGCTGTAGTGGGTACAATAAGAGAATTTGAAGGCATTGAGGAAATTAAGTATCACAAGGATATAGTAGACAATATGTTAAGAATTGCTACCTTTGTTAGAAATATTGGGTTGATTTTAATTTTAATTTTAATTTTAGTAGCTATGTTTATTATTTCAAATACGATTAAACTAACATTAAATGCTAGAAAACAAGAAATCAATATTATGAAATACGTAGGAGCTACTAATTGGTTTATTCGATGGCCCTTCCTCCTAGAAGGGATGGTACTAGGGTTAATCGGAGCCCTACTGGCCTTAGGTATAGTATACTATGGATATCAATATACCTTTGAATTAATTACATCAAGATTTTATGTCATGGCTAGCTCTTATATAGTGCCGGTAGATATAATGATGGGGAAAACCCTTCCTATCTTTACCGTATTAGGGGCTGGTGTGGGAGCGTTAGGTAGTATTATCTCTTTAAGAAAACATCTACAAGTGTAAAAATCTAAAGACAAAGAGGGGGGACAGTTGGTGCTGCAGAAGAAACATATTATTAGTTTTATCGTTATACTATTTATTGCTATATCAACTATAACAGGCTTTGCAAACCAGACCAATACCATTAACAATCAACTTAAAGATGTAAACAATCAACAGCAACAAGTAAATAATGCTTTAAAGAAAAATGATCAAAAACAGCGGAGTATTACAGAACGACTCCAACAATTAGAGGCAGAAATAGAAAATGCAGAAAATGAAATAGAAAAGCTTAAAAAAAATATTAACAATACCGAAAAGAAAATTACCCAAACTACACAGGAGCTAACAGCGGCTGAGGAACATATTGAAGATAAGCAGGATGTATTAGGTGAACGTCTTAGGGTAATGTATAAAAACGGTACAGTTGGATATGCAGAGGTGCTGCTGAATTCCCGAGACTTTACAGAGCTTTTGAGTAATCTAGACATGGTGAAGAGAATTGTAGATCATGATGTTGAATTGTTAAAAGAGCTGGAAGAGAAAAAAGCCTTGATAGAAGATAAGAAGGCTCAATTAGAAAATGAAAAAAGAACCCTAATGAATTTAAGAAATAACGTAGAGACAAAACAAAACCAATTAGTGGTTTCTAGGGGACAGCAAGAGCGATTGAGGGAAGAGTTAAAGCAAGATAGGGTGGAATTAGCTAAGCAATTGGATGCACTGGAGAGAGAAGCTAAAAAATTAGAGGATGAGTTAAGAAAGCTCCAGTCTAGTGGTGAATATGTTGGTGGAAAAATGGCATGGCCTGTTCCAGGATACTCTAGAATTTCATCCCCCTTCGGTAACCGTATCCATCCAATACTAGGTTCCCAAAGATTCCACTCGGGGATAGATATTCCTGCACCTACAGGAACCCCTATTGTAGCTGCTGCTGCTGGAAGGGTTATTACTTCAGGAACTCAGGGAAGCTATGGTAGAACAATTATTATTGATCATGGTGGGGGTATTATGACGCTATATGCCCATAACTCTAGATTAACGGTATCTGTAGGAACTCAGGTTACAAGAGGACAAAAAATTGCTGAAGCTGGAAGTACAGGAATGTCCACAGGACCACATCTACACTTTGAAGTCCGTAAAAATGGTAAAGTGGAAGATCCTATACCATGGGTAAGAGGAAATTAAGGGCTTTGATTTGGAGTCAGTTGCTTCCCCAGAGGAAAATAGTAATAAAAGCCAAGGTTTTATGCCTTGGCTTTTGCTGCATTTTGAAAAGTTTTACTCCTTGATGTATAATGAAACAATATAAATAATAAAATAGTAAAATAATAAAATGATAGAAGAAGTAGAAGCATAAGAGGGGAGAATTTTATGATTAGTAAAAGAAAAGCTTTTTTAGGTGCTGTTGTTTTGGTTATTTTAACTACCCTACTAAATATAACTGTTGGGAACTTCATTGCAATACCTTTAGGACAAAAAATGTTAATTCCAAAAGCAACCTATGAATATTATCAAGGATTAGGGGATGAATACCATAAATTATTTACATTAAAGGATTTTTTGGCAAAGAACTATTATCAAGAACTAGATGAAGAAAAACTGGTGGAAGCTGCTATTAAGGGAATGTTTCAAGGTGTAGAAGATCCCTATACTACGTATATGACGGAGAAGGAATTTACTGAATTGATGACCAGAAATCAAGGAAGTTATGGTGGTATTGGAGTTATTATAACATCTGGAGATGATGGGTTGGTGATGGTGGTTTCTCCTATAGAGGATACTCCAGGAGAAAAGGCTGGTATTGCCACGGGGGACAAAATTATTTCCGTAGATGGAAAATCTGTATCCGGTGAACGATTAGATTATGCTGCTGAATTGATGAAGGGAGAGCCTGGGACAGAGGTGACCTTAACCATATGGCGGGAAGGTAGGGCACAACCCTTTGATGTAACCATTCGAAGGGAAGAAATTCGATTGCACACAGTAAGATCAGAGATGCTAGAGAACAATATCGGTTATGTGAGGATATCTATGTTTGATGAACAAACAGCTAAAGATTTTAAAACCCATATAAACGAATTACAAAAACAAAATGCAGCAGCATTAATCATTGACTTAAGAAATAATCCAGGTGGGCTATTAAGCCAGTGTTTAGAAATTGCTGACATGATATTAGGGGAGCAAGTGATTGTCTACACAGAGGATAGACATGGTACAAGGGAAGTAGAAAAATCTGATAAAAAACAAATAGATTTACCTTTAGTAGTTTTAGTAAATAAAGGTAGTGCCAGTGCATCGGAAATCTTGGCAGGTGCTGTAAAAGATGGTAACAGAGGTAGCATTGTAGGTACAACTACCTTTGGAAAAGGGTTAGTGCAACAGGTAAAGCCATTAAAGGATGGAACTGGATTTAAGTATACTATTTCTCAATATTTTACCCCTAATGGTATCAATATCCATGGTAAGGGAGTTGAACCCCATATTGAAGTAGAACTACCAGAGGAATTAAGAAATGAAGTAACTGTTGAAAGACATCAAGATACGCAGCTTCAGAAAGCTATTGACACCATAAAGGAAAAAATGATAACAGATAGAAACTAATATAAAAAAATCCTCAGAATTCTGGGGATTTTTTTATGAAAGTGGGTAAATATTGACAGGGTAATAGTGGAGGGGTATAATAGGCCTATCGAACATTAGTTCTAAAACAGACAGGTGAATTTTACTAGTTAACAAGCTTGCGACATTATGTTAACCTTATTAAAGAGATGATAGGATGCAATTATAGTACAAGTCAACAGAAGTGAGAGGGGTTTTGTCATGGAAAAGTTTAAAATAAGCTCCCAATACAAACCTACGGGAGATCAGCCTCAGGCTATTGAGGGGCTAAGTGAAGGCATTATGAATTCCTTAAAGCACCAAACCCTTCTAGGGGTTACTGGATCTGGAAAGACCTTTACTATGGCAAATATTATTGAAAAGGTTCAAAAACCAACATTGATAATAGCCCATAACAAAACGCTGGCAGCTCAGCTTTGTAGTGAATTTAAAGAATTTTTCCCTCACAATGCTGTAGAATATTTTGTTAGCTATTATGATTATTACCAACCAGAGGCCTATGTGGCCCATACCGATACTTACATTGAAAAAGATGCTTCTATTAATGATGAAATAGACAAGCTTAGGCATTCAGCTACTTCGGCCCTTTTAGAAAGAAGAGATGTTATTATCGTGGCCAGTGTTTCCTGTATTTACGGTTTAGGGGACCCTGAGGAATATAAAAATCTAGTGGTTTCCTTAAGAACAGGTATGGAAAAAGATCGGGATAAGGTATTAAGGCAATTGGTAGATATACAATACGAGAGGAATGATATTAATTTTGTAAGGGGAACCTTTCGTGTGAGGGGAGATATTATAGAAATATTTCCAGCCTCCTCCTCAGAAAATGCCATAAGGGTAGAGTTTTTTGGAGATGAAATTGATCGAATTACGGAAATAAATGTCCTTACAGGGGAAGTTATTGGATTAAGAAATCATATTTCTATTTTTCCTGCATCCCATTATGCAACTAGTGCTGATAAGGTGGAGGACGCCATTAAAAATATAGAGCAGGAGCTAGAAGAACAGGTAAAGTATTTTAAAGAGCATGATAAATTATTGGAGGCCCAAAGGATTCAACAGAGAACCATGTATGACATTGAAATGTTAAGGGAAGTAGGATTTTGCCAGGGGATAGAAAACTACTCTAGGCATTTGACCAAGCGAAGCCCTGGTAGTAGACCCTATACTTTATTAGATTATTTTCCAGAGGACTATCTCATCATTATTGATGAATCCCACGTTACAATACCTCAGGTCCGTGGCATGTATGGGGGTGACCGTTCTAGAAAAGAATCCCTAGTAAATCATGGCTTTCGATTACCTTCAGCCTATGATAATAGACCTTTAAATTTTCAAGAATTTGAAGGGCTAGTCAATCAAATTTTATATGTAAGTGCTACTCCAGGACCCTATGAATTAGAAAAAAGTCAGAAGGTTGCAGAACAGATTATTCGACCTACAGGTCTACTAGATCCTGTTATAGAGATACGGCCTGTAAAGGGACAAATCGATGATTTAATTGGAGAAATTCACAAAAGGATAGAAAAAAAGCAAAGAGTATTAATTACAACTTTAACCAAGAAAATGTCAGAGGATTTAACCAACTACTTGAAGGAGATGGACATTAAAGTAAGGTATCTTCATTCAGATATTAAAACAATGGAAAGAATGGAAATTATCAGGGATTTACGTCTTGGTGTTTTTGATGTATTAATCGGAATCAACCTGCTAAGGGAGGGTCTAGACCTGCCAGAAGTAAGCTTAGTAATAATTTTAGATGCTGATAAAGAAGGCTTTCTAAGATCAGAAACCTCTATGATTCAGACAATTGGTAGAGCCGCTAGAAATGCAGAAGGTAAGGTTATTATGTATGGTGATAAGATAACCAAATCTATGAAAACCGCCATTGATGAAACCGAAAGAAGAAGAACTATTCAAATAGATTATAATAAAGAGCACAATATTATACCCCAATCTATTCAGAAAAAGGTATATGATGTTATTGAAGCAACAAAGGTGGCGGAGGAAGAATCCCAGTATAAGGTCAACAAGAAAGAGGACAAGAAATATTCGAAGGATCAATTGGAGACAATTATTAAAGAATTAGAGATTGAGATGCTTCAGGCTGCTGAAACCCTAGAATTTGAAAAGGCGGCTAAGCTAAGGGATGAAATTGAAGGCTTGAAGAAGCAACTACTATAAAGAAGAGGTGTAACAGTGGCAAAGGATAAAATTATTATAAGAGGAGCAAAGGAACATAACTTAAAAAACATTGACATTGAAATTCCTAGAGATAAGTTTGTGATCATAACGGGATTATCTGGATCAGGGAAGTCCTCTCTGGCATTTGATACCATTTATGCAGAGGGTCAAAGACGATATATTGAAAGTCTTTCTGCCTATGCAAGACAGTTTTTAGGACAAATGGAAAAACCAGATGTAGAGTATATCGAAGGATTGTCCCCCGCCATTTCTATTGACCAAAAAACCACCAGTAAAAACCCCCGCTCTACGGTAGGAACGGTAACAGAGATTTATGATTATTTGAGACTTTTATTTGCAAGGGTGGGAATTCCCCATTGTCCTATATGTGGTATTGAAATTAGTCAGATGACGGTGGAACAAATTGTTGATAAGATTATGACCTTTGGGGAAGGGACAAAGCTACAGCTATTGGCTCCCGTTCTTCGTGGCAAAAAAGGAGAGCATCAAAAACTATTGGAGGAAATAAAGAAAGAAGGATTTGTAAGGGTTCGAATAGATGGAGAGATAAGGGATATCTACGAAGAAATAAAATTGGAGAAAAACAAGAAACATACCATTGAAGTGGTGGTAGACCGTATTGTAATTAGAAAAGATTCTCATCAAAGAGTAGCTGATTCTATAGAAACTGTTTTGAAGCTAACAGAAGGCTTGGTTATTGCAGAGATTATAGGTGGAGAAGAACATTTATTTTCAACAAAATTCTCATGTCCCCATCATGGTATAGGCATTGAAGAGCTGGCCCCCAGAATGTTTTCCTTCAACAGTCCCTTCGGCGCATGTTCAGAATGTAATGGTATTGGACACATGAAAATCGTAGATCCAGAGATGGTGATACCAAATAAGAATTTGTCCATTAGACAGGGGGCTATTGACCCATGGAGTGGTTCCAATGGTAATGGAGAAAACACCTATTATTTTAAAATGATGGACAGCTTAGCACAACAATATGGAGTGGATGTAGATACGCCGGTGAAGGACCTGCCTAAAGACTTCCTTGAGGATTTGTTATACGGTACTGGAGGTAAACAAATTTCCTTTCAATATGAATCTAAATACGGGGGTGTCCGAACCTACTCCTCCTATTTTGAAGGGGTAATTTCAAACCTAGAGAGAAGATACAAAGAAACCAACTCTGATTATATGAGGGATAAAATAGAAGAATGTATGGCAGAAATGCCATGTAACAGTTGTAAGGGTGCAAGGCTGAAGGATATTGCCCTAGCCGTAACTGTGGCAGATAAAAGTATTCACCAGATAACAGAGATGTCGGTAAAGGAAGCGAAAGACTTTTTTGATGGGTTACAATTAGATGAAAGAAAAGCCTTTATTGGAAAGCAAATTTTAAAGGAGATAAAAGAAAGATTAAACTTTCTACAGGATGTTGGCTTAGAATATTTAACCTTATCCAGAAATGCTGGGACCTTGTCTGGAGGCGAGTCACAACGAATAAGGCTGGCAACTCAAATAGGCTCAAGCTTAGTAGGAGTACTTTATATATTAGATGAACCCAGCATAGGTCTACATCAAAGGGATAATGACAAACTGCTAAAGACATTAAGAAACTTAACGGATATTGGAAATACTGTCCTTGTGGTGGAGCATGATGAAGATACTATGATGTGTGCAGATCATATTATTGATATAGGTCCTGGGGCTGGTATCCATGGAGGTCATGTGGTTGCAGAGGGTACTATAAAGGATATTATGGCATCAGAAGCCTCTATCACAGGCCAATATTTAAGTGGAAGAAAAAAGATAGAAGTACCCAGTGAAAGAAGAAAACCAAATGGGAAGTGGATTACTATTAAAGGAGCTAGAGAAAATAATCTTAAGAATATTGATGTAAATATTCCACTGGGGGTATTCAATTGTGTAACAGGAGTGTCGGGATCAGGAAAAAGTACCCTAGTGAATGGAATACTTTATAAAAAAATTGCTCAACAGTTAAACAGAGCAAAAAATAGACCAGGAGCCCATGATGCTGTAGAGGGACTACAGCATATAGACAAGATAATTGAGATAGACCAATCACCTATTGGTAGAACTCCGAGATCTAATCCCGCCACCTATACTGGAGTGTTTGATCATATTCGAGAGGTGTTTGCTCAAGTTCCCTATGCAAAAATGAGGGGATATCAAAAAGGCAGATTTAGTTTCAATATAAAAGGTGGTCGTTGTGAAGCCTGTAGTGGTGACGGTATTATAAAAATAGAAATGCATTTTCTTCCTGATGTCTATGTGCCTTGTGAGGTATGTAAGGGGAAACGATATAATAGGGAAACATTAGAGGTAAAATATAAGGATAAAACAATTTCAGATATTTTAGAAATGAATGTAGAGGAAGGGTTACTATTTTTTGAAAACATACCGAAAATCCAAAATAAATTACAAACGTTATATGATGTAGGATTAGGCTATATTAAACTAGGTCAACCCTCCACCCAATTATCTGGAGGAGAAGCCCAGAGAATTAAATTGGCCAGTGAACTAAGCAAAAGAAGCACAGGAAAAACCCTCTATATTTTAGATGAACCTACTACTGGACTCCATATAGCAGATATTCATCGGTTAATAGGGGTACTACAAAGACTAGTGGAAACAGGGAATACAGTATTAGTTATTGAACACAATCTAGATGTTATCAAAACAGCTGATCATGTTATTGACCTGGGGCCTGAAGGTGGAAGTGGTGGTGGATTAATCGTTGCTGAGGGAACTCCAGAAGAAATAATTGAAGTTAAGGAATCCTATACCGGAAGATTTTTAAGGAAAATTTTATCCTAAAAGTATCAATTAAACTAGTTAAGAAAAAAGAACTATAGAATAAAAAAGCTAAATATAGTAAAATAATAGTAGCTTAGGTAAAAAAAGTAAAATTGCTTTCTAATAAAATTACAATGAAAATATCAATAGGGTTGAGTTAAAGATAAAAACATATATCATTCATATCTATTAAATTTACAAAAAGGTTATGTCACAATTATGGAGGAATAATATGTATGGAAATTATGTGGAGATAGGCAGAAAAATCAAATTAGAAATAGATATTATTCCTCCCTATTTATCTTTTTGGGGTGTAATTTCGGGTGTGGAGGAAGAATATATAGTAGTGGACATTGAGGGCGAGTATATACAAAAGCAGGAGAAAACAGTGAAATGCACCATACCTAGTGATGCAAACATATGTGTTTTTTATGGGGTAATTAAAGGCTGTATAGAAGGAAAGTTAATTTTAATGATGCCAAAACCTGATGAGTTTGAAATCCTCCAAAGAAGAAAATATGCAAGAGTTCCCACAGACTTTCAAGTAAATTGCTTCTTAATAGGCTATAATAACAAAAAAATCAACAGCAACAAGAGATTTATTGCTACTGTTAAGGATATTAGTGGTGGTGGAGTATTGTTAAGTAGTGAGTTGTTTATACCAATTGGAACGGTGTTGGTTTTTGAGTTGCTATTAAATAATGATCCTTTAGTTTTGACAGTAAAGGTCCTTAGAAATATAGAATCTACCAACAATGATAATAGAGATTTAGGCTGTGAATTTATAGGGCTTAGTCATAGTGATCAACAAAAAATCATTGCCTATACCAACAAAGTCCAGTTAAAATTAAAGCAAAAACAATGTGTATAAAACAAAATAACCGTCAATAAGGATACCTCCTATGTAAATTTTCGTTGTTATAGTTAGGCCCACCATCCCTTCAACTCTAACATCCTGGAGGATTACTTCTTATAGTGACTATTTTTATGAAGCAGCACATGAACATCTGTATTTACCTGTAGAGGATGAAAAACCTCTCTATTAAGATGGTCTAAGTGCTGCTCTATTGTTATTTTTTTGCCTTTCTTGTCTATCCCCTGAATTTCAATATAAATAAAATATTATTTGTTTGGAGTAGCGTTAAAGTATATAATATTATACATGAAATGCAATAAAAAAGGTATAAATAGTATAGATAAACATCTATATCATTGCTTTATGTTACCGTTAGTAGGAGGAGTTTTATGTTTGACTTACAGCAACAGCTAAAAATACTGCCGGATAAACCCGGTGTTTATTTAATGAAGAATGAAGATAATGAAATTATTTATGTGGGGAAAGCTATATCCCTTAAAAATAGAGTAAGACAGTATTTTCAGTCTCTAAAAAATCAAACACCTAAGGTAAGGGCTATGGTCAGTAATATAGCTTCCTTTGAATATATTGTTACAGATACGGAGTTAGAGGCTTTAATACTAGAATGTAATTTAATTAAAGAAAATAAACCTAAGTATAACATTCTTCTACGGGATGATAAAACCTATCCCTATATAAAAATTACTATGAAGGAAGAATATCCTAGGGTTATGAAGACCAGGAGATTTATTAAGGATGGCAGTAAATACTTTGGACCCTACACCAATATAACCGCCCTAAACGAAACCCTTCATATTATTAATCAGTTGTTTCCCATACGAACCTGTAAAAGAAACATCAGTGCTTCTATAGAAAAGGGAGAAAGGCCCTGCCTAAACTTCCATATAAAAAGATGCTTAGGACCTTGTACCGGCAGGGTACAGAAAGAGCAATATATGAAACTAATTCAAGAGATTATTTTATTTTTAAGCGGCAAAGAAGATGAGTTATTGAAGGAACTAGAAGAAAAAATGAAGAATGCCGCTAAAATGCTGAATTATGAAAAGGCTGCTTTATATAGAGACCAATATCAGGCTTTAACCAGCATTATCGAAAGACAAAAGGTTGTATCTATCAATGGAATAGATCAAGACGTTATTGCTGCTGTTAAAGGTGATGAGGAGAGCTATGTTCAGGTATTTTTCATTAGAAAGGGTAAAGTAGTACAACGACAACATTTTACCCTTTCTACCAATAAAGAGGAAAGTATTAAAGAAATATTATCCTCTTTTCTAAAGCAATTTTATAACAATATGACCTTTGTTCCAAAAGAGATTTTGATAGAAGAGGAGCTGGAGGATATTGAAGTAATTGAAGACTGGCTAACTAGCAAAAGGGGCAATAAAGTAACTTTAAGGGTACCTAAAAAAGGAGAAAAGAAGCAGTTGATTGATATGGTAAAGAAAAATGCCCTACTAATGCTGGAGGAAACAAAGGAAATTAATAAACGCAAAAAAGAAGAAAAAGAAAAACTCCTTAAGGAATTGCAGGAGCTTATGGCGTTAGAAATGCTGCCTTATCGTATTGAGGCCTTCGATATATCCAATATTCAAGGGGTGGAATCTGTGGGATCTATGGTTGTATTTGAAGATGGAAAGGCTAAAAATAAAGATTATAGAAGGTTTAAAATTAAAACTGTAAAGGGTGTCAATGATTATGGCAGCATAGAGGAAATTATTTTAAGAAGATTTCAAAGAGGACTGGAGGAGACAAAGACCATTGGGGAGGGACAGACAACCTTAGAAGAAGGAAAATTTGCTATATTTCCTGATTTAATTATGGTGGACGGTGGATTAGGACAGATCAATAGTGTAGAAAAATCCTTAGCTGTATTGGGGATTGACATTCCAGTCTGTGGGATGGTAAAGGATAAACGTCATAGAACGAGAGGTCTTATTTATAAAGGAAGAGAACTTCCTATCGATAAAACCTCAAGTGTGTTAAAATTTGTAGCTAAGGTGCAAGACGAAGTCCATCGTTTTGCCATCACCTATCATAGAAGTTTGAGGAAGGAAAGTTCTTTTTATTCAATTCTACAAGAAATTCCAGGAATAGGAGAAAAAAGAAGAAAAGCTTTGATGCAGCATTTTAAAGATATAAATAGAATCAAAGAAGCAACTAGGGAAGAATTACTAGAGGTTGAGGGAATCAACAAAACTGCTGCAGAAAATATTTGTAACTTTTTTAAAAAAGATTTGACAGGAAGGGAGGAAAATCAATGAAGTATATTACTGTAAAGAAATTAGTGAATGACCTTAGCCTTGAAGAATTAAACCAACTACAGGATAGAGAAGACACAAGAATACTCACAACCGACTTAAATAGACCCGGTATTCAATTGGCAGGGTTTTTTGAATATTTTGCCTATGAACGAATCCAAATCATTGGTAAAGTAGAGCATAGATATTTAAATACATTGGATGAAAAAACGAAGCAGGAAAGGTTTGACCAAATTCTATCCTATGATGTTCCCTGCATCATATTAAGTAGAAATCTACAAGCACCTAAAGCATTAATGAGGGCTGCTGAAAAATATCAAAGGAAAATATTGCGAAGTACATTAAATACTACAAAATTAATCAGTAATCTGGTAAATTATCTGGAGGATAGCTTGGCAGCTACTATAACCCTTCATGGTGTTTTAATGGATATCTATGGTATTGGTGTTTTAATTACGGGTAAAAGTGGCATTGGTAAAAGTGAAACAGCTATAGAGCTTATTAAAAGAGGTCATTTATTTGTGGCAGACGATGCAGTGGAGATTAAAAGAATAGGTCAAGAATTTTTAGTGGGCTGTTCTCCAGAGATTACTAAACATATGCTAGAGGTAAGGGGCATAGGTATTATGGATGTTAAAAGTCTATTTGGAGTTGGAGCTATTAAAATAAGAACAGATATTAATTTAGTTATAGGGTTAGAGGAGTGGGATTCTAATAAAACCTATGATCGCCTAGGCTTAGATGAAAATTTCAGAGAAATATTAGGAATGAAGGTAGAGGAAATGGTAATACCTGTAAAGCCTGCTAGAAATATAGCTGTTATTATAGAAGTAGCTGCAAGAAACCATCGATTAAAAAAGATGGGGTATAATGCAGCTCAGGCTTTTAATGATCGTTTATTAGACCATCTTACGAAAAAATAATTATTAACTTTTGTTTTATTCCATTATAGTAGAATTGAAGCACCCTCCTGAATGATATGCTCCCTATTAGGTAGACAGATTAAAAAATAAAATCTGTTTATCTAAGGGGAGTATATTTATGTGCAAAAGAAAAAGTTATTCAGCTGATGAGAAATACGAAATTCTAAAATCATACGATGATGGATTGATGACTAGAAATGAGATTCTTTCAAAATTTGGAGTCCACAACAGGACCATTCAAGATTGGCGATATATGTTTAATACTTATGGAATAGAAGGGTTAAAAGCATCAAAAACATGGAATAGGTATTCGCAAGAATTAAAGGAAAGCGCTGTTAAAGACTATTTATCTGGAAAATATTCTTTAAGAGAAATA
>NZ_FNFP01000014.1 GCF_900100845.1 Natronincola ferrireducens
ATATTTTCTAGTTATTTCTCTTAAAGAATATTTTCCAGATAAATAGTCTTTAACAGCGCTTTCCTTTAATTCTTGCGAATACCTATTCCATGTTTTTGATGCTTTTAACCCTTCTATTCCATAAGTATTAAACATATATCGCCAATCTTGAATGGTCCTGTTGTGGACTCCAAATTTTGAAAGAATCTCATTTCTAGTCATCAATCCATCATCGTATGATTTTAGAATTTCGTATTTCTCATCAGCTGAATAACTTTTTCTTTTGCACATAAATATACTCCCCTTAGATAAACAGATTTTATTTTTTAATCTGTCTACCTAATAGGGAGCATATCAATTCAAGGGGTGCTTTTATTGAAGTAGGAACCCGTATTAGCCTAAAAACGGGTTCTTAACTGTCTTAACTCATCTAAAGACATTTGATCTAACACTTGAGCTTTTTTAGCAAACTCCTGACGGGTAATTATATTTTTATCAATTAATAGCTCAATTACAGTAGCTATAGCCAAAGTATTTCTATAATCTATACTTTTTAAATCACTAATTTGACCCAATAAATCAACTTCATTTATTTTTTCCATCAAGATAACCCCCTTATAAACAGATTTACATTTAAATTATTGCCTATCCATTGGTTAGTTTATACATATAATTTACACATATAAAAAGAAAGTTTAAAATAAAGCCTCCCTATCTACAAATAGAAAGAAGGCTTTATTGCAACAAATACTACTGGGAAGCTATTTTGGGGGGATATTATTATAAAAATAACCTACCAATAGTTTTAAGATGTTTTCTTCATGGAAAAAATAATTTTTTATAGATTTTAAATAAAGTCCCAGCAATTTATATAGCTATATAATAAAATGCTGGGATTAGTATACTGAAAAACTTGCTTAATTTAACCTTCATGCTATAAATCTACGTAGCAGTTATAGTCACTGCTACCAGGATCTATACAAAATCCGGCATAAACAATTTTGGTAAAAATAAGAATAAGTCTGGTACAGCTATTCCTGCAAAAATAATTAATAATACTAAACCGATTAATGGAAGAATTGCAACAAAGGCTCTAGGTGCAGACAATTTTCCAATTTGAGCGGCAATCAAAAGACAAATACCGTAGGGAGGTGTTACCATACCTAAAGATAAGGTCAATACAACAATAATCCCTAAGTGTATATGATTTAAATTAGCAACTGCACCAAGTTGTTGAATAATTGGTAAGAAGATGATAATAGCCGTCAGAGGACTCAAAAATGTCCCGATCATAAGTAAAAAAGCAACTATCATCAAATATATACCAAAATAAGAAGAAGTGATTCCTAATATCCAACTTGCGATCATTTGAGGTGCATTTAAATAAGCAATTAACCATCCCATAATCCCAGCACTGGCAACGGCAAACATAGGTACAGCATAGCCAACTACTGCATCCTTTAAAACACCAGGTATATCTTGTACTTTAAAAGAACGATATACGATAAACATAAGAAACAAACCATATACAACCGCCACAGCAGCGGCCTCTGTAGCTGTGAAAATCCCAGCAGTAATACCTAATAAAATAATTAAAGGTAATAACAAAGGTGGAAAGGCTTTAACAAAGGCAGAACCCTTTTCCTTTAAGCTTACTTTAGGGTTAGAAGGATAACCTCTCTTTTTAGCCATATAATAAACATAACCCATTTGGGACAAACCTATTAAAAGACCAGGTACCACACCTGCTAAGAACAAAGCTCCTATGGAAACTTGACCCATTGCTCCATAGATAACCATCATAATACTTGGTGGAATAATTACCCCCAATGTAGATGAAGCTGCTGTAACCGCCACAGAAAAGTCTGTGTCATAACCATCCTTCTCCATTGCAGGTATCAGCATTGCCCCTATTCCAGCTGTATCAGCTGCTGCTGAACCAGATAAACCAGCAAAAAGCATACTTACCATTACATTAATATGACCTAAACCACCCTTTATGTGACCTACCATCATACTGGAAAACTGAACTAACCTTAAAGTTATTCCTCCATCATTCATCAACCTTCCCAATAGTAAAAAGAAGGGAACCGCTAATAAAGGAAAGGAATTCACACTAGCATACATATTATTTAATATTGTAGTGAAGGGTAGTCCAATATAAGCCATTGTAAGCATTGATGATAAAGTAAGAGAAAAAGAGATGGGAATTTTTATAAAGATCATAACAAAAAAGCTACTCATTAACAGAATTAATGGATTCATCTTTATTACCTCCCCCAACAATGTTTTTAAATTTGTTAATATCTTCAATTAACACTTCTGTTGTAAACAGTGCCATAGCTATTCCTGATAAAGGTATGGATACATAGAAATATGCCTGAGGCAGGGATAAAGCTGTAGAATATCTTAAAAGTCCTAATTTGGTAAAGGTATAACCGTTAACAACCATAATATAAATTACACCAAACATAGCTACGCTTCCAACAATATCTAATACAGCATTAATCTTTTTAAACTTCGGAGGAAAAATTTCAACAACATAATGACATCGTTTTCGCACAGCCACAGCGGAGCCTAAAAACACCGACCAGACAAAACAAAACAAAGCCACCTCTGAAGCCCAACGGACAGAAATTTTCAAATAATTCCTTGTAATAACCTCCATAAAAACAACAATAACAAAAATAGATAATAGGATAGCTCCTTTAAATAAAAATAACTTTTCTAATTTACTGTTGATTGCCTTCATAATACTACACCCCTTTTCCATATCGGCTGCTTCATATTTTTTAAAAAATTTCAATGGGATCACAACAGATATAAACCAATCTCCTGTGGATTTAAAAAAATATAAAAAAAGACTTCCTTCAACTGGTATCTACTAAAGGTATTCTTTCTTCTCTGTATTGTTAAACCCTCCCTTGTATAAGGAAAAGTGGGAGAATAAACAATCACACCCTCGAAGTAACCTGAGTTAATATTGAGGGGGAGCACCCCCCCTCTAAATTAAGTGGCATTTTTTAGAATTTTAGTTAACAAAGTTGAAGGAAATATATTTATATCTTCTTATTTTTTAAGGATTTAAGAAATTTGCTTTAGTCTTACTGTAGGTCTCTAATCATTTGTAAAATATCTGTAGCATCAATATCTTCAGCTAACTCATCATGTAAAGGTTGAACAATTTCCATAAAAGCTTGAGTATCTACTTTGTTAACCTCTACACCATATTTTTCTACAAAATCCACCAACAATTCTTTGTCAAATTGCTTACCTATTTCTGTACCCTTTAAGCTTGCTTCTATAGCAACTTCTTGGACAATCTTTTGATAGTCTTCTGGCAATTTGTCAAAGGTACTTTGGCTCATTGAAAAGTGGGAAAGCATGTATAAATGCTGTGTTTCACTATGGTATTTTGCTACTTCATATAATTTACTTCCATTATATCCACTGATAGTACTTTCAAAAGTACTAACAACACCTGTTTGAATAGCAGTATAAATTTCACTCCATGGTAATGAAGTAGGTATAGCTCCTAGAGCCTCCCATAATTTTGCCTCCATAGGAGAACCAGGAAGTCTCATTCTCATACCTTGTAGGTCTGCTGGAGTAGTGATTGGTCTAAGATTGTTAGATACGTTTCTAACACCACCGCCAGATAATCCTAATAGTTTTATACCTAAATTTTTCTCTTCATATAGCTCTGCAAAACGATTAAAAACAGGGCTTCCATGAGCTATTGTGTTTTCAAAGTGATCATCATCAGTGAATAAATAAGCAAGTCCAAAGGCTTGGTATTGAGGTATAAAGGAGGCAGCATTTTGTGCTCCACCAACAATAAAATCAATAGTGCCTGTACGCATTTCATCTATAGTAGTTTCATCACTACCTAACTGAGCACTAGGATAAACAGTTACCTTAACTTTTCCATCTGTTCTTTTTTCTAGCTCTTCTGCAAAATACTCAGCCATTTCAACCCAAGGATGAGGTGGGTTTACAACTGTAGCTAAACGAAGAGAATATTCCTTATCGGCAGCTTCTCCACCTGCAGCACCTGGCTTATCATTTGAACAAGCCGTTAAGAACGTAGTTAACAACATACAGACCATTAATAATACTGCTAAACCTTTAAAGCTTTTTTTCATTATATAGTCCCCCTTTTTTTTCACTTTACAACGATATTAACAATAAATTCTAAATGCTTTTATAAATCACCACCTTTCCAATAAACTTTGAATTTATATTAATTTAAAAAGAAAGACTATTTAGTAGCTGCTACTTCCTCTTCATAGCCTTCGTCAGCTACTACATTGGATCCAAAACGTTCGATAGCTAATCTAGCTGCATAGTAATTGATATCTGGAGTATCTGGATCTGCTACACATCCAGGTCCTAGCATAAAACCCTTTGTACCAGCTAGTTTTACTGCTTCTTGAACATGGGTATAGATGTCATCAACATTCCCTTTAAACAACACCTCATGTTCATTTAAACCTCCTAATAAACATTTATTAGTGATTTTTCTAGCCTCTGATAAAGAAGGAGAAACCCATCGATCATGCCAATTTACACAGTTAGCAGGATAGTTGGCTAACTTTTCGAACATAACATCGTCACCATGAATATGTACAATGTTAAAGTAAGTCTTGTCTTTATAGGCATCAAACAATTGAAGATCATACTTTACACCAAACTCATCATACTCTTCATCTGTCATCAATTCATAGGTAGCACATTGGGTAGCAAAGAAAAACCCACTTACCCCCGCTTTAATATTTTCATTAATAAAGTTAATAGTAGTATCAGTAATAACCTGTAGAGCTTTATGGAAAACCTCTGGTGCTGCCTTCATGTCTTCAAAAATCCTATCCCCAGCAAGTTTTCTAGCAGTAGTTAAAGGGCTAAATATGGTTTGAACAAAAGGAATTTCCTCACCACCCTTTTGAATCAACTTATTTACATGCTCAGCTAATTGTACTTGCTTTCCAAGGGTCCCATACCATCCTGGTAAAACCTCTAGGTTATTCCAATCGTCGATACAATTGATTCCAACTTCATCAACAATAGGTGGTTGATTATGAGTACCAAATATTTTTACCTTACAACCCCAATCCTGGACACTATAAAGTCCAAAAGGCATAAGCTTAATAAAGTCAAAATCATATTTTTCAGTAAAGTACATTTGTATGTCTGCTAAGGATTTTGGATCTTGATCCTTATGGGGATAATGAAGCCATATACTTACAGGCACCCTATCTACACTTTGACCATTTAAAGCAGCTAAAACTCTTTCTTTTTTTGTCATTTTTTTCATTTGAGTTCCTCCTTTAATTTAGTATAAATTTTACTGAGCCAACATAATTTCAATAATTTTATTATCTAAATCACCCATACCCTCCATACAAAACTTTCCTAAGTTTTTGATGGTGATATCCTCAGCATTTCCAACAATACCCTCTAGATCCCCTATAATAACATCATTTACTGCCAGTTGAGCTTGAATAGTTGCCTCAGAAGCAGCTGTAGCTAATTTAAAGGCACAACCTCCCTTTGCTCCATCACAAACCATTCCAGAGATAGAACCTACCATGTTTTTAATGGTACCAGCAATTTGTTGGTCAGTTGCCCCCATAATCCATGCTATAGCAACAGATGCACCTGTACCAGCAGCTACTCCACAACCACAAACCGGTGAAAGTTTTCCTGTATACTCTTTAATATAAGCTGTAACCAGATGGCTGAAGGCTAAAGCTCTAGCTAATTTTTCATCATCACAACCAAGCTCTCTACAAACAACGGTTGGAGGAACAATGGCAGTAATACCATGATTACCACTACCAGCACTACTCATAACAGGCATGTTAATTCCAGACATTCTAGCATCACATGCAGAGGCAGTTAAAGCACGGACTTTATTAACAATATCGTTACTATAAATGCCTTTTTGTACTAAATCATTAATTCCCGCACCTACGCCTAATCCTGATTTTTCTTTTAATCCAGTTTCAGCTATAGCCATGTTTAACGCTACACCTTCTAATAAGAAATCAATTTCTTCGAAAGCAACCTCTTCAATAAAGTTTCTAAGGTCTTTTATGGTTAATGTTTTTAATACACAAGTACCATTAACGGCAGCAACTGCCTCTTCACCAGTTTTTTCAAAAACAGTTTCGCCGTTTTTTTCAACCAAAACAATATTTGTATGGGTATCCTTAATGACACATTTAGCAGTTCCGTTATTGGTAAAAACCTCAACCTCAATATAAAAGTTTCCTTTTTGATTTTCTACACCAACAGTAATTTTGTTTTCTTCAACAATTTTGTCGGCAATGATAACATCTTCATCTTCAACATTTTTAAAAACCTCTAGACCAAAATCTGGATTACCACAAACAACTGCAAGGGCGGTGGCAAAAACCAAACCTGTTTTAGGGGTGCCAGGGATACCAACTCTTAAACCATTTTTAAAAATATTAGGGCTTAACTTTACAATGATGTTATCTAAATCTCCTGCTACTTCCCTATAGGCGGTAGATGCAGCCAAGGCTACTGCTACAGGCTCAGTACAACCTAAAGCAGGCTTTACTTGGGTTTTTAGAATTGACACTAACTTTGCATGTTCCATATCTAATCACTTCTTTCTTTATGGTATTTGATGTTGTGTCTAAACAACACAAACATCGATTAAACAGAATGGAAGCTATCGATAAAATATACTTGCAATTGTTATGCCAAAAACATCAAAATCCTAAAAAACAGGATAGAAGCCTATAATAGCAGGAAGGTTATAAGATAACAAGAACTACAAAAATCGACAACGAAATACGACACTACCTTGGGGGTTTTTTCAAAATTGAAAAAGCAAAACAATTTAAATGCTACATTGTGGTAAAATTTACAAGAAAAAAACCTCTTAACATCTAGAAAATCTAACATCTAATTAATATAATAAAAATTTCCACATATTAAAAAAATTTTCACAATTGAAAAGTATTTTTAACCCATGAAAAGAATATCTTGTCATGAAGTTTTTTAATGATATAATAAATATAGAAGGAATATGCTATGATTTCCTTTTTAAATTACAGTCAAATTATTCAATAACCCCACTATTATAGCATATTATTTTTACTATTATAGCACATGGCAAAAAAAATCATAGCATATGGTAAAAAATACAGGATAAAAAAATAGGATGCTCTATCGACAAATTATTTAAAATTTCAATAATATTCTTATAGGAGCATTGCTTTAAATGGAGGAGTTAAATTTAGTGGAAAGTTTTTAAATAAATTACAAATGAAAAATTTTAAAACGAAGGGACTTGATAAGCATGAACAGCTATGCATTTTTGGGAGAGATTATTTTAGTAAGCATTCTATTTATTTCTATCCTCACCCACAACAACATTATAGCTATTTCATCCTGTGCTTTACTACTGCTTAAAATACTAAAGCAAAACCAAGTGTTAACATTAATTGAAAAGCAAGGTATTAATTGGGGGGTTATTTTTTTAACGGCTGGATTTTTAGCACCCTTTGCTTTGGGAAGATATTCCCTGGAGGATATTAAATCAGTGTTACTAAGAACCGATGGAATTATTGGTATATTAGCAGGGGCTTCCGTTGCTATCTTAGGAGCTAAAGGAGTTTCTTTAGGAACCACCAATCCTTCGGCATTATTGGGAGTTATCGTAGGCACCTTTGTTGGAGTGACATTTTTCAAAGGAGTTCCCGTAGGACCTATGATTGGAACAGGAATAGCTTTAATTATGATTAATGCCCTTTCCTTCTTCTCTAATGTTAAATAACGGTTTTATTTACTTTACATTAACATAAATTTTGAAAATATGAACTTCAAAAAGGAGTTAATGCTATGTCTTATTTAAGGTTAGTTCAAGATAAAATACAGGATTTATCAGAGGCTGTTTCCTCTGCTCTAAATATAGAGGTTACAGTTGTTGATGAAAACCTAGTTCGAATTGCAGGGACTGGAGATTTTTATCATACCATTAATGAAAATAGTCCAGAGAACTCCTTATTTGCCGATGTCCTTATATCTGGGGAGCCAAGAATAAATATTATAAAAAAAGATAATGACATTTGTAAATCCTGTAAAAATTTTATTGGGTGTAACGAAAAAAGAAATATAACTTACCCAATTAAAGTAGAAAATAAAACCATTGGTGTAGTGAGCTTTGCTTCATTTAACCTGGAGCAGGATAAGCTAATGAATGAAAAAACCCAGCAATTTGTCGGTATGCTTAAACATATAGCAGAAATGATAGAGCAGGAAATTGTTAGCATTAAAGGAATTAACAAGTTAAAGGTGAGTTCTGCGGAAATAAATGAAATTATAAATTGCATAAATATGGGAATCATTATTATTGATTCTAACCAGCATATTACCCAAATCAATAAAAAAGCCATTAATCTATTAGAAATTAATTTTTCTGATAAAAGAGTGATAGACAAAAACATTGTAAAAATTATTCAAAACTTTTTTATAGACAATACCAAAAACAAAGAATTAATAACTACTTGGAAGGTAAATGAAAAAAATATAAAAGTATCCTATAATTATGATGATATTTTGTTAGATAAAAACACAAAGGCTAAGGTGATTAGCTTTAGTAGACTACAGAATACTACCGGTATAGATTTAGATGATGACAATACCAATAAAATTACATTTCAACATATTGTAGGAAGAAGCCCCAGTTTACTAGAGGCTGTCAATAAAGCAAAAATAGCGGCCCAATCAGAATCCACTATTTTAATTCAAGGGCCTAGTGGGACGGGTAAAGAACTCTTTGCCAGATCAATTCATAATGAAAGTGCCCGGAGAAATAAGCCCTTCATTGCCGTCAATTGTTCTAGTATTCCTGAAAATCTTATAGAATCAGAACTCTTTGGCTATGAAAAAGGTTCATTTACTGGGGCTAATACTAAAGGCAAGTTAGGGAAGTTTGAATTAGCCAATAACGGCACGTTGTTTTTAGATGAAATTGGAGATTTGCCTTTGCATCTACAACCCAAATTATTGAGGGTGCTTCAAGAGAAAAAAATAGATAGAATTGGTGGGGCACAACCGGTTGATATAAATGTTAGAATTATATCAGCTACCCATAAAAATTTAGAGGACTTAATAAAATATAAAAATTTTAGAATTGATTTATTTTATAGGTTAAATGTTATTCCCTTAAACCTTCCTCCTTTAAATGAAAGGGGATCTGATATATTATTGTGTGCCGAGTATATTTTAAAGAAACTTTGTAACAATATGAATAAAGAGCCAAAAGTTCTTGCCAAGGATGTGCAAGAAAAATTTATGACCTACGACTGGCCTGGAAACCTAAGGGAATTAGAAAATGTTTTAGAATATGCCGTTAACTATTCCTACCACGAAACTATTACCAGCAATGATTTGCCCGACTACTTTTTAAAAGGAGCCTTATGTGAACCTATCAATATAGAAACTTTATCTGAAAAGGGATTAGAGGATCTTACCATAGAATTTGAAAAGAACATTATAAAAAAATATATTGACATATATGGTAATACAACTGAAGGTAAAAAAAAGGCAGCAAAAAAATTAAAAATAGGTCTTACTACACTATATAGAAAACTGAATGATTACAATTTAAACCGTGTGGGGGAAAAGTGATAATTTTAATAAATAAAAAACCCATTGATACTAATAAAAAAGTATGATAAACTAATTTCAAAATATTAATAAAAATCAAGGACGAGGAAGAGAATTAGTAGACAGGTAGCTTTTTAAGAGAGTCGGTGGTGGGTGAAAACCGATAAGGTCAACTGTTGAATCCATCTTGGAGTCATATGCTGAACTACAGTAGGCATCATCGGTCTGCAACCGTTAAAATGCGTGAGAGGGGATTTCCTACAGGAGATCAACTAGGGTGGCAACGCGGAATACAGGCTTCCGTCCCTTTATTGGGATGGAGGCTTTTTGATTGGAATTTTTAAAATTTAGAATATTATATTTATATATTTTACAAAGGAGGCAGAAAGCATGTTAGATATTAAAAGAATTAGAATGGATCTTGACAATATAAAATCTGCTATGGCAAGAAGAGGAGAAAAGGAGTTTGATTTAGATCAGGTAGTGGCTTTAGATGAAAGAAGAAGAGAAATTCTACAGCAGGTTGAACAAATGAAAAACCAACAAAAACTAGTGTCTAAGGAAATACCAAAACTAAAAAAAGAAGGTAAGGACACCACAGAAATTATGAATGAAATGAAGGAATTATCTAATTCTATTAAGGACTTGGATAATGAAGTAAAGGAAGTAGAGGAAAAAATTGAATATCTACTTCTAAGAATCCCTAATGTTCCCCATCCTGATGTTCCTCAAGGGGAAACCGACGATGATAATGTAGAGGTGAGGAAATGGGGAGAGCCAAAGGCATTTGACTTTGACATTAAAGCCCACTGGGATATAGGCACAGATTTAGGAATACTGGACTTTGAAACAGCTTCTAAAATCACCGGTTCTAGATTCAGCTTATATAAAGGACTGGGAGCAAGATTAGAAAGAGCATTAATTAACTTTATGCTGGACTTACATATAGCAGACCATGGTTATACAGAAACAATGCCTCCCTTTATGGTAAACAGAGATAGCTTGACGGGAACAGGACAATTACCTAAATTTGAAGAGGATGTATTCAAAATCCCTCAAAAAGATTATTTCTTAATTCCTACAGCTGAGGTTCCTGTTACCAATATCCATAGGGATGAGATTATAAATGAAGAAAGTCTACCTATTTATTATGCAGCCTATACCCCTTGCTTCCGCTCAGAGGCAGGTTCGGCTGGCAGGGATACTAGAGGTCTTATCCGACAGCATCAATTCAACAAAGTAGAGTTGGTGAAGTTTACGAGGCCAGATACTTCCTATGAGGAATTAGAGAAACTAACTAATAACGCAGAGAAGGTGCTGCAAATTTTAGGACTACCCTATAGGGTAGTAAAGATTTGTACTGGAGACTTAGGCTTTACAGCTGCTTTTAAATATGATATTGAAGTATGGATGCCTAGCTATAATCGCTATGTTGAGATCTCCTCCTGTAGTAACTTTGAGGATTTCCAAGCTAGAAGAGCCAACATTCGCTACAGAGATAAGGAAACAAAAAAGGTAGAGTATCTGCATACCTTAAACGGATCAGGGTTAGCAGTTGGCAGGGCCCTAGCCGCCATTTTAGAAAACTTCCAACAGGAGGATGGAAGAGTTCTTGTTCCCGAAGCATTACAGGGATATATGGGGAATATAAAAGAAATAGAAAACAAATAGAAAAGCAACAAATTTTTTTAACAGTGGAAAATGAAGGGGGATTTCCCCCTTTGAACCATTGATTTTTATAGAAATTTGTGTTACGCTATTTTTGTAAAATTAGTTTCATGCACCTGTAGCTCAGCAGGACAGAGCAACGGTTTCCTAAACCGCAGGTCGGAGGTTCGAGTCCTCTCAGGTGCACCATATAAAATGAGACTTAATTCATAGGGAGTTTTGCTAAAAAAGATTTTTCTTGTTTTGGATGAAACTAAAGGATAACCTTGGTTTCAATGGGAAATATATACCTTGACAGAAGGAACTGATTTTCCTATAATGTAATACGGTAGTAGGATACTACAATAAAGTTTGGAGGCACTACCAAGTTGGATGAGTATTATATGAAGCTAGCCCTCGAGGAAGCTAAAAAAGCTTATGACAAAGGGGAAGTACCTATTGGAGCCATTGTTGTAAGAAGAGGAGAAATTATTGGCAGAGGACACAATTTAAGGGAAGAACTAAGGGATGCCACTGCCCATGCTGAAATTATAGCCATCCAAAGGGCTTGTGAAAAAGCTGGTGGTTGGAGGTTGACAGATACGGTGCTATATGTTACAATAGAACCCTGTCCAATGTGTAGTGGAGCTATTTTACAAAGCAGAATTGAAAGAGTTGTTATAGGTGCTATGGATTCAAAGAGCGGAGCCTGTGGATCGGTAGTAAATTTACTAAGCAACAAAGGCTTCAATCATCAGACAGAGATTACAACAGGTGTCTTGGAAGAAGAAGCTTCTACTATTATGAAGGAATTCTTTAAAAGTCTAAGAAACAGTAGAACTAAAGGGTAAGCAAAGATGGAGAGGTGTCCGAGTTGGCTAAGGGGCACGCCTGGAAAGCGTGTAAGGCCGAAAGGCCCCGCGGGTTCGAGTCCCGCTCTCTCCGCCATTAAAAAGTTTATAGGTTTGCTGTGCTAGACGGGGAGGTAGCGGTGTCCTGTAACCTGCAATCCGCTATAGCAGGGTTGAAGTCCTCTTGGAGGCGTATTGGTTGTAGGGCTGGCTTAAGTAAGTGACGATGATAGTTGGGTCCTACGCAATGAAAAGTCATGAACCCCGCCAGGTCCGGAAGGAAGCAACGGTAAGTGATCCCTTTCGTGTGCCGTAGGGCAACCTAGCTAGAGTTAACTGCTTAGGTAACGCCTATGATGGTATGTCGAAGAGAGGTGCACAGCTTTAATTTAAATACACAAAACACGAGAAAACTCTCGTGTTTTTTTATACCTTTATAAGAAAAATCAATTTATTGACTATAGCAAATAGAAAAAATAATATAGTATATTGGGTACAATAGATTGAAGAAGGGTACGCCTATTGATATACTTAAAATAAAAGAATACTTATCTATTGGAGGAATGCAAATGTATAAAGAAGTAGATGCTAGAGGGTTAAACTGTCCCTTGCCTGTTATTCATACGAAAAAGGCTTTAGAAGCCATCGATACAGGAAAGGTTACTACTATCGTAGACAATGAGGTTGCCAAAGAAAACGTATCAAAGTTGGCAAAAAGCTTGGCTTGCAAGGTGGCTATCCAAGAAAATCAAGGGGCCTATTATATAGACATCTTTAAAGACCATAGCATAGGAGATATTCCAGCTATGGACATTCAATGTGACATAACCCCTAAAAAAGATTTAGTTATTTTAATTTCTAAGGACCGTCTAGGAGAAGGCTCTGAAGAGCTAGGGAAGGTGCTGATGAAGGGATATATTTATACCCTTACGGAGGTAACCCCCTTACCTAAAGCTCTATTGTTTGTAAATGGAGGAGTGAACCTAGTGGTGGAAGGCTCAGAAGTAATAGAACATTTAAGGAATTTAGAGACTAATGGTGTAGAGATAATATCCTGTGGCACCTGCCTAGATTATTTTAAGATAAAAAACAAGCTAATGGTGGGGGGGATAGGAAACATGTACAATATCGTTGAAAACCTCAACAACGCAAAAAACACCATTAAGCTT
Organism: Natronincola ferrireducens; assembly: GCF_900100845.1. Taxonomy (NCBI): domain Bacteria; kingdom Bacillati; phylum Bacillota; class Clostridia; order Peptostreptococcales; family Natronincolaceae; genus Natronincola; species Natronincola ferrireducens. The sequence goes on from NZ_FNFP01000014.1 coordinate 13,292, forward strand.
TAGTAGGAGGATAATATGAAGACCCGAGAAATTTATGTCATTACCTTCGAATCAACCCATTATGCAATAGCAGCAGAAAAGCTATTGAAGGAGAAAAATTATCAATTTGATACGATACCTACCCCTAGGGAAATAACCGCCAGCTGCGGTTTATCGATTATGTTTAACCAAGATCTACTAGGGTATATAAAAAAAGCTATTATAGAAAGCAATATTAAAATAAAAGGCATTTATGAAATTAAAAAAAATGATAATAAAAAATTAGTAAAACAAATTTATTAAGGAGAATTACAGATGTTTGAATTTATAAAACATATTGAAGAAGCTTTTAGAGAAACCTTTGAATTCCTAACAAACCCACAGCAAATGACGAGGCTTCTAGGGATGATCCTCAATATAATACTTATTTTAGTGATTGCTAAAATAAGCATTAAGATTATCCACTCTATCGTCAATAAAATTTTTCATTCTCAGAAAACCCTAAAAATCAAAGTAGATGAAGCTAGAATGGAAACCCTTAAGGGCTTAATAAAGAGCGTTGTAAAGTATATTATCTACTTTATTGCTTTTACCTCTATTATCAAATCCTTTGGAGTAGAAGTAGGGGCCTTGATAGCAACTGCAGGAATCGGGGGTCTGGCCTTTGGTTTTGGGGCCCAAAACCTAGTTCGGGATGTAATCACAGGATTCTTTATTTTGTTTGAAGATCAGTTTTCTGTAGGGGACTATGTAGAGGTGGATGGCATCGGTGGAATTATTGAAGAAATGGCTCTAAGGGTTACGAAAATAAGGGATTTCAATGGAGACCTCCATATTATTCCTAATGGAGAGATCAAAAAGGTAACCAATAAAAGTCATGGTAAAATGAGGGCTTTGATAAACATATCCATTGCCTATGAGGAAGATATAGATAATGCTATTAAGGTATTGAACGAAGCCAGTGAAGATTTAAAAAGAGAAACCCCTTCCATTCTAGAGGGGCCCACTGTATTAGGGGTAACAGATTTAGGAGATTCAGAGGTTGTTATATCGGTGATGGCTAAAACCGTACCTATGGAGCAATGGGCAGTGGAGAGATTGATGCGAAAAACCTTTAAACAAGCCTTCGATAAACAGGGTATAGAAATTCCTTATCCAAGAAGGGTTGTTATTAACAAAGAGGAATAAAGTTAATAGGAAAGGCAGGTGTGTGATAAATGCCTATGGATTTAAAGGTAGGAGATGTAGTGGAATTAAAAAAACAGCACCCTTGTGGAAATCATCTCTTCGAAATTATCAGGACAGGAGCTGATTTTAGAATAAAGTGTACCGGCTGTGAAAAACAGTTATGGATATCCCGTCCTAATCTAGAGAGAAGAGTAAAAAAGGTGATAAGCAAAGAACAATAAAAAAACAAAAGGTTTTCAAAAGCACCCTCAAAGATGTTATAATAAATTTAAAATAACATATGGGGGTGCTTTTTATGACGATGAAATTTGCTGAACGGATGGAAAGTCTTAAAGCCTCAGAGATTAGAGAGTTATTAAAGCTAACAGAAAGACCAGAAGTTATTTCCTTTGCAGGTGGGCTTCCGGCCCCTGAATTGTTTCCTGTGGAGGAAATGAAAAAAATAACAGGATTAGTATTAGAAGAAAGCGGTATGCAGGTGCTCCAGTACAGCACGACAGAAGGCTTTGCCCCACTAAGAGAAAAAATTGCTCAAAGGATGGAAGCGGTAGGGGTACAAGCAACGGGGGAGGACATTCTAATTACCAGTGGTTCCCAACAGGGTTTAGACTTTACTGGAAAAATCTTTTTAGACAAGGGAGATATAGTAGTTTGTGAAAGCCCAAGTTATTTAGGGGCCATCAATGCTTTTAAAGCCTACTTACCTGAATTTGTAGAGGTTTCAACTGATGATTACGGGATGGACATGGAGGAATTAGAAAAGGTTCTGTCTACAAGAAAAAATGTAAAGTTTATTTATGTTATCCCTGATTTTCAAAATCCTACAGGAAAAACATGGTCTATAGAAAGACGTCAAAAACTAATAGAGCTAGCCAATAAATACAATATACCAGTGGTTGAAGACAATCCCTATGGAGAATTAAGGTTTGAAGGAGAGAGACCTCCAGCTGTTAAATCCTTTGATACAGAAGGAAGGGTAGTGTTTTTAGGTACTTTTTCAAAAACTTTTTGTCCCGGCCTAAGAATTGGCTGGACCTTAGCTGACAAGGAGTTACTACAAAAGTATATTTTTGTAAAGCAAGGATCAGACCTACAAACCAATACAATGGCCCAAAGAGAGATTGATAAATTTTTAGAGCTATATGATTTAGATGCACATGTGGAAAAAATAAAAGCGGTTTACAAAAGACGACGAGATATTATGTTGGAGGGAATAAAACAATATTTCCCACAAGGCTTAAAATATACATATCCTGAAGGCGGACTATTTACATGGGTAGAGCTTCCAGAATATATGGATGCTAGAGAAGTACTACAAAAAGCACTGGAATTAAATGTAGCCTTTGTACCAGGAGGTTCCTTCTTCCCTAACGGAGGCAAAGAAAATACCTTCAGGCTTAATTATTCTAATATGTCAGAAGAAAAAATACAAATAGGTATTGAAAGACTAGGTAAGGTCTTAAGAGAAATGCTGACTGAGAAAACGGTATAAAAAAATCGCGAGTGGTATAAAAAACCACTCGCTTCTATTGTAAGGGGGAGATTGGGATGAATAAAATGTTGTGTTGTGGGGGCTATCTAGTTATAGGATTACCCATAACAAAAGAATATATACAATAAATTTAAAAAAATAATAAAATTAATTTGTACTGGGTTTTGAAAAGCTTTTACTACTTATAATGAATAGAATTTACTATTGAGAGAAAAAATATTTGCAAAAAACATATCCAAGTGATATAATATCGTAATGTGAGAAAATCATTTCTCTACCCTGTAAAAACAGGGTCGCTCAAGTCCAGAGGGAGGTGAAATTATGAATAAGTATGAATTGCTTTGTATTTTTGAAGCAACTACAGAAGAAGAAAAAAGAAATCAGCTTTTAGATAAGTTCAAAGGTATCATTGAGGTTGATGGTGAAGTAGAAAATGTTGATGAGTGGGGATTAAGAAAATTAGCTTATGAAATCAACAAGGAAAAAGAAGGATACTATGTATTGGTTAACTTCACTACAAATCCTGATACACCAAAAGAGCTTGACAGAAATCTAAAAATTGCTGATGAAGTCATTCGTCATATGATTACTAGAATAGAAGAATAATTAATAAACAGGTGGTGGAATTATGAATAGTGTAGTGTTAATTGGACGACTTGCAAGAGACCCAGAACTGCGTTTTACTGCAAGCGGAAAAGCTGTTGCCACCTTTAGTATTGCAGTTAATAGACCCTTTTCAAAAACAAATGAAGCAGACTTTTTTAACATTGTAGTATGGGGAAAGACTGCTGAAAATTGCGCAAATTATTTAGCCAAGGGTAGATTGGTAGCTATCGAAGGTAGATTACAATCTAGATCCTATGAAACCCAAACTGGGGAAAAAAGATATATTACAGAAGTAGTAGCAAATCAAGTAGAGTTTTTGGAATGGGGTAACAAAGAAAACAAAGCGAATACCAACATGCCTAATAAAGTTGAAGACTTTGGAAATGCTGATATAGATTTAGATGATTTTCAAGCCATGGACGAAGAAGATGGTGTTCCATTCTAAAGAGAAGGAGGGAGCAGAATGGTAAATAATAGACGAAAACGTAAAACTAAAAAGAAAGTTTGTGCTTTCTGTGCTGATAAAAACAATCGTATAAATTATAAAGAAATTCAAAGATTGAAAAAGTACATTACAGAAAGAGGTAAAATCTTACCTAGAAGAATTTCTGGAAACTGTTCAATTCATCAAAGAGATTTAACAATTGCTATTAAAAGAGCAAGACATATGGCATTACTACCATATACAGTAGACTAAATAACAATTAGGAAGCAGATAGAATCCTGCTTCCTTTTTAATTTCCTTATTTACATTAAAACAATAAAATCAAATTCCTTTTCCTATTAATATATTTTTAGGCTCCATAATATATATAACCTATAGACGAAGGCCTCTAGCAAACAATACCTAGCTTCTCTTTAAAAAGAATAGGTGCTTTTTATTGCTTATTTAAAGGCTGTGTTAAAGATAGATGTTGCTATTGTATAAATAAAGTCATGACAAGATGCTGAGGGATTGTCCCTCTGAGGATAGGGAAGAGTCTTAGATCCTTCGGTGCCCTCACAATGACACAACCTCCAGAATTCATACAATGCTAAAATCAACAGTAGCGTTTAACAGAGCCTATTTAAATGAAAATAAGTTTTAAAGCTATAGAGGAGAGTTTTTTAGAAGCATTAAAAACTATAATAGGGGGATAAGGAATGATCCAGAAAAAAACAATATTTGTTTTAATGATAATGTTGCTGATAATAGCTGTAAAAGCTTCTGCTATAGAGGACTATAACCATAGCTATCAAAAGGTAAAGGCTATTGTTATTGAGGAAGAAACCATAAAAGATACAGAAATGAAAGTACAGATTATTAAGGCCAAAATAATAAAGGGTTTCTTCAAAGATAAAGTTGTTGAATTTAACCATCCATTAATTGAAGGATCTAGATATAATATTCCCCTAAGTGAAAATATGAAGATTTTTTTAAGTATTCAAGTTGAGGGGAAGGAATTGGTGGGGGTGGGATTTATTGATGTCATTAGAGATTTCCATCTTAAGTTGTTATTTTTACTGTTTTTTATTTTGTTAATTATATTTGGAGGCTTTAAAGGATTTCGGTCGTTTATTGCTTTATTAATAACAGCTTTATGTATTGGTTATATCTTTATTCCCCTAATAATAAAGGGTCACAACTTTATTTTAACCACCGTTATTGTAAGTACTATTATTGTTATGAGTAGCTTTATCCTTATTAGTGGTTTTACTCGAAAAAGCTTGACGGCTATTTTGGGAACAATAGGAGGAACCATGACATCGGCTATTTTAGCAATATACTTTGGCAACAAAATCTATCTTACGGGAATCTCCGATGAAATGTTGGAGCTATTGGTGGCGTATTCCAGCTATACCATAGATTATAGAGGACTTTTATATAGTGGAATTATTATTGGGGCTCTGGGAGCAGTAATGGACGTTAGTATGACCATTACCTCAGTTGTTTGCGAAATAAAAAGTAAAACCCCCAAAATAAGAATAAGAACCTTGTTTTTTTCAGGACTATCGGTGGGAAGAGATATTATGGCCACCATGACAAATACACTAATACTTGCTTACGTGGGAACATCTTTACCCCTTCTATTAATCTTTATATTTAGTGACATGCCCTTGATGGACATTGTCAATTCTCAGTACATAGCTTCAGAAATAATAAGATCCTTATGTGGTAGTATTGGCTTAATCCTTACAATACCTATTACTTCGGTGGTAGCAGCAATTAATAACTAATTGACAAAGGAATTCAAAGAAAATGATAGAATAGTTTTATAGTAGGTTGGGATAATTATAGTAAATAACTTAACAAACAAAGGAGATGGATTTATGAGTTATGTTATGGTGGGAGATAAGATAGTCAATAGCGAAGACATCTTAAAAGAAATTATAAAAGAATTTCACTTTAAAGAAGTAAAGGATTTAACAAAGGGATCTAGAAGAGAAGACACCCTAGTATTTCAAATTATTCAACAAGAGGAAGTCTTAAAACAGGAACTGGATTTGGAACTATCGGGAGAAGCTTTGTCCAAAGAAGAGGTTATAGAAGAAATGATGACCTTAGCCGATGAAAATATAACCTTTATAGAGGATGTTATTCCAGAAGGGTTTATCTCCTATGGCTACTCCTATCACTATGATGAGGGTTTGGGAGAAATAAAATCTATTTTTGTAGCAACAGATGAAGCAATTAGCGAAATGCGATTAAAAGATATCGTCAATAGAATATTAAACTCCATTGATTAAACCTCAAAATCCTCTTTTGAGGATTTTTTATATACAAAAAATTCTAAATTATTTTAATAAAATGATAATTAAAGTTTGAAATATTTAAAAAATTTTGATTTAATAGTAGTAAGACCAAAAACTATTACTTTGAAAGGGGAGAAGATTTTATGGGTACACCAATGTTAAAAATTAATTTGAGGGAAGCTACAGGGAAAAACAAGGTAGCCAAGGATAGAAGAGAGGGGAATATTCCAGGAACCTTATACAGTAAAGGTAAGGATACAAAATCCGTTTACTTAAAGGAAAAAGAAATGGAAAAAATTTTATCCCTCCAGGGGATTAGTGGCAAGGTAGGTTTAAGTTTAGAAGGAGAAAAGACCTATGCTATTATAAAGGAAATCCAAAGAGGTAATTTAAAGCAGGATTTATTGCATGTGGACTTTCAAACATTAGATGAAAACCAAAAAATCAAACTAACAGTTCCTATTCATATTTTGAACAAAGAAAAAGTAGAAACCTCCTATGAAATACTACAAGTACAGCTAAATGAAGTAGAAATTCAAACCTATCCAAGATATCTTCCAGAGAAGATAGAGGTGGATGCAGTTAAGTTAAAGGAACAAGATTACTTAACCTTAGCAGATCTAAATATTGTAGAAGATGAAAATATAGAGATATTAAATGATATGAATAGCATTATAGCAAATATTGTTTATGCCAATAAAGCAGAAGAACCCACTGAAGAAAGGGAAGAACTATAATATAAAAAGCAAAAGCGTCCTATTGGGCGCTTTTGTTTGTATTAAAATAGATGTTTTTGGAGATAATGGAATTTAAACAAAGAAAAACGAGGAGGAGTTTGATTTGATAAATTCCATTGAGAGTAATATTAGAAATGATAGAGGTACCAATGCCAATCACCGCTTAAGGGATGAGGGGTTTATTCCAGCAGTTATTTATGGAAAAAATATGAATACATTACCTATAGAAGTTGACAAGAGAGAGGTGGAGAACTTAATAAGATATGGTGGTGAAAATTCTCTTATAGAAATCAATATAGGTGGACAGCTTCAGACTGCTTACATAAAAGAAGTACAAAGAAGTCCAGTAACAAGACAAATCATGCATTTAGATTTTCAAAAGGTAAATGCAGATGAAAAAATCTATTTATCAATACCAGTAGTTTTGAAAGGTAGAGGTTTTGTAGAAAAAGGAGGCGCCGTAGTACAACAGCAAATAAGAGAATTGGAAATAGAATGTTCAGCAGCAAATATTCCTAAAAAAATTGAATTTGATATCTCTCATTTTAAGCCAGGAGATCTTTTAAAGGTGGCGGATATGGAATTTGGCCAAGAGTTTGCTGTGCTGGATGAATTACAATCAGTTATTGCATCAGTAGCAATGGCAGAAAAAGTTATTGATGATGAAGGAGAAGTTCCTTTAGAGGAGAAAATAGAGCCTAATGATAGAAAATAGCCGATAAGAAAGTTAGAAAAAAATCTAGGAAAAAAGAAGGATTTTCATAAAAGAAATAGAAAAATAATAACAATAAATAAATCATTAGGAGAGAAGTGATTGCCTTGGCTGCAAATAAAATTATTGATATAAACGAATATATAGCTAAAAAAAGCACAGACAAAGCAAAAAATAATTCTTTATATAAAAAAATTAGAACTGATTATGTGGAAGAAGAAGAAAGACAAAAAACCTTAAATCTATTTATGCGGGTTTTAGCAACAATGGAAAAAGAATCTTATAAGCAAATGACAGAAAAGTAGAGGCGGCCATAAGCAGACAATCAAAGGTTTGATTTATAGCTTTTGTGCCGGTGGCTTATAGAGGATGAAAAAACAAAATTCTTCTTAAATTGCCGATAATTAAGAAGAATTTTATCTTATCATAGCACATAGAAAATTATGTGCTTTTTTAAATTGAAAATAATATATGATTTTTGTAATGTCTTTCACCCCAACTTAAAAGAGTTACACACTCTTATAGTAAATCAGGTCAGTATAGGTTTCCTCTTTATAATGTTCATAGCGGGTGCCTGCCAAGACATAATTTTGTTTTTTTCTAAAAGACAAGGATGCGAAATTTGGTATTGGGCTAATAATAGTTTCGGCAAAAATATTATGAATGCCCTTTGATGTAATATCGTTTATTAGCGTTACATAAAGTCTACTCCCAATTCCATGTCCAGTTAGAGGAGCAAAAATAGCTGTCTTATCTATCACAACAAAGTTTTCTATATTAGCTTTATCAAAATTAGGATGCCAAAAAACCTCTTCTATCCAATTTGGATTATATTTTAACCATTGTTCTTTTGTATAAGCCATCAAAAAACCCACTATTTTATTGTTAAAAGACTCTGCTACATAAAAGTGATCCAATTCCAGTATGTTTTCTAGCAACTTTGTCTTATAAAATTTAGGATCTGATGCATAGTCATCTACTAAAAAACCTTGAGTAGAATCTTTTTTATTTTTTCCTACAGTACAAGCAATATGATAAATTTCTTGCACATCTTTAGGGGAAGCCTTTCTAACCTTCAAATTTGTTTTGAAGGTCTTTGGTTCAATCACCAAAGGATCTTTTTCGATCACATTCATTCCAACCATTAATTTGCCCATAGAGAAACCTCCTTTTATTTGTTTTGAAAATATAGACTATGTTAAATATCACTGTTGATTTTCAGCTAAATAATGATAATAAGACCTGCTGGAGGTTTTGTCATCCTGAAGGTAGTGGAGGATGACAGCAATTACAAAAAACAGAAGTTTTATAAAATATCAACAGTTACCTTTAACAGAGCCAAAATATAAAAAATAGATGTTTTCATAAGATATAAGTAAGATAAGAGAATTAGACTAGAGAATAGGTAAATTACAAAAAATACCATATAAAAATTTCAAAAAAACAAAGCGCAAAATCCCAACTAAAAACACACTATTAGATGAGTTTATAGCTTTTGAGCTATGAGTTGAAATAACAATTAAAAGTTCACTGCCAATTTAAAAATCAAGAAAACAAGTAATAGTAAAAGTTCATTTGATTAAATAGGTAAGTTTGACAGATGTTAATGACTAAAGGGAGTTGAGTTCAACAAGAGAACCAACTAAGACTGTATATTTATTAACTAAAACTAATAAATATACAAACGCACACATCCATTTAACGAAGAGATAAAGCATTTGCTATATTATATTAAATTAATGCTTAAAAGTCAATAGTTTTAACGATAAAACTGAAAATTTCATAAATTATATTTATGAAAAACTAGTTAAATCAACAAGTAAGCCTTAATTATTGGTTTAAATTACTACAAAAAAACTACTGCAAAAAATGTATAAATAGGTGGGCTATATAAGTAGAAGATAAAATGATTGTTAAATATGAATAAAGTTGGAGAAATTGGTGAATCTATATTTATATTATGAAAAAGTTGTCCTTTGAAAGATTTATGAAGGGGACTACACCCTATATTAAGGGACTGGCAGAAAATTAATGATTTTGAAAATCTCCTTATTTTGAAACCAACAATAGAAACTATAACCTCTGACAATTATCTAGAGGTTATAACCTTCTGCTGATTATAAAGAAACAGAAAGGATATGATCATATGTACGGAGATTTTGATTCTCCTATTATTAAAAACTTTAAAGCTCTGTACGATGAAGGATACAGGTGTATATTATATGAAGTAGATAAACAAGACAATCTTTTTACAGTTCATTTAAAAAATTTTCAAAATGAAAATACTAAATTATTCAAATGCAACTCAGAAGAGGGAGCAGTATTACAAAATTATATAGACAGACTTTCTTAATTAAACTAAGGAAAACCTAATCGATATATGGATAAAATTTCTTAAAAAAAACCTGTTGACATGAAAGCAATAAGCTGGTATAGTAGTACAAGTCGCCCCAAGATGAGGGGTGACGGGAGATAAGTTAACACTTGGGAAAAGAAGAGATTAAGAAAAACTTTAAAAAAGTGTTGACATAACATCTTGAATATGATATAGTAGTAAAGGTCGTCACTAAGAGGCGGCGATAAAAAATGCAAAATGCAAAATGTAGAATGAAGAAGGTCTAAGACCTTAAAAAGAAAATAGAATTAGTTTTTAATTTTACATTTTAAGTTTTGAATTTATTAAGAAGGTCCTTGAAAATTAAACAGTATAGATATTAAGCCAGCAAAATACATCCATCAAAAAGATGGAACCCAGAAATTTTTTATTAAGAGTTTGATCCTGGCTCAGGATGAACGCTGGCGGCGTGCCTAACACATGCAAGTCGAGCG
>NZ_FNFP01000015.1 GCF_900100845.1 Natronincola ferrireducens
TAAGGTAGAAGCAGCAGGAATGACGCAAAGTATGTCACGTGTAGGAAAGTGTATTGACAATGGGCCAATGGAAGGTTTTTTTGGAACTCTAAAATGTGAAAAGTATTATCTCAATAAATACAATACCTTCAAAGAGCTAAATGAGGCGATAGATGAATACATTCATTTCTATAATCATAAGAGATTACAAAAGAAATTAAGCGACCTTAGCCCGATGGAATTTCGAGCTGTGGCCGCTTAGATTAGTTTTTATTATTTCCACTGTCTACTTGACAGGGTGCAGTTCATTAAAAAGGAGTGCTCTCCTATATATATTATCCTCTGACTGCTGCTGCTCCACGCTCAAGGGCTTCTTGGTTTAATGGAATAAGGTGTTCTTTATCTGATCCATATACTTTTTTAAATGCCTCTACTACTGAGTTTACATCTACAATCTTGGTTAACTCTAAATAAGCCCCTAGCATTACCATATTTGCCACCCTTGCATTGCCTATTTCATTGGCAATCTCATTAGCTGGAATATAATAGATTTCTAGGTCTTCTCTGTCGGGCTTTCTCTCAATTAATGAACTGTTGATTAATAATTTACCACCACTTTTTAAGTTCTTTTCAAATTTAATTAATGATGGTAGATTCATAACAATCACAGCTGTAGCGTCTTGGGTAATAATAGGTGAGCCTATTAAGCTATCGGACACAATTACAGAACAGTTAGCTGTACCCCCACGCATTTCTGGACCATAGGAGGGCAACCAAGAAACGTGCTTATCTTCAAGCATTCCTGAATAAGTCAAAAGCTGTCCCATAGACATAACCCCTTGACCACCAAATCCTGCCATAATAATCTTTTCAGTTGTCATATTATTTCCCCTCCTCTGGTGTACGGAAGTTTCCTAATGGATAATATGGAATCATATTTTCTTCCAACCATTTTAACGAGTCCACTGGTGTAATGCCCCAGTTAGTAGGACAGGTGGATAATACTTCTACAATACCAAATCCTTTGCCTTCTAATTGAATTTCAAAGGCTTTTTTGATAGCTTTTTTAGCCTTTCTAATATGGGCTACATTGTGAACAGAAACCCTCTCTACAAATACTGCACCATCAATCGTTGCAAGCATTTCTGACATTCTTAAAGGCATTCCAGTGGTTTCTTGTTTTCTACCATCCTGAGAAGTGGTGGTTTTTTGACCGATCAATGTGGTAGGAGCCATTTGTCCCCCCGTCATACCATAGATGGCATTGTTAACAAAAATGGTTGTGAATCTTTCGCTTCTGTGGGCTGCATGAATAATTTCAGCAGTACCTATGGATGCTAAGTCTCCATCCCCTTGGTAGGTGAATACTACGTTATTTGGTAATATTCTTTTGATACCAGTTGCGACGGCAGGAGCTCTACCATGGGAGGCTTCATGCATATCACAGTTAAAGTAATCATATGCTAAAACAGAACACCCTACTGGAGCTACCCCAATAGTCTTTCCTACAACCCCTAACTCCTCCAATACTTCTCCAACCAATCTATGGATAATACCATGGGTACATCCTGGACAATAGTGAAATTGTTTATCGGTTAAACCTTCTGTCTGCTTGAATACAACATTCATTATTTTCCACCCCCTAAAATATCCTTTACCTTCGCTACAATTGCCTCTGGTGTAGGAATCATTCCCCCAGCTCTACCGTAGAATTCTACAGGTAATCTACCTTCGTTGGCAATCTTGATGTCATCTATCATTTGTCCCATACTCATTTCTACACTTAATAAAGCTTTGGCTGTAGCAGGAATTTCTTTAAAGGCTTTATGGGGGAAAGGCCATAGGGTAATTGGCCTAATAAGTCCTACCTTGATACCTTCCTTTTCAAGGGCATCTACAGCATTTTTAACGATTCTCGCTGTAGTACCATAGGCAACCATCACTACTTCTGCATCCTCCATTTTGTACATTTCATATCTTACTTCTTTTTCTTCCATTTCTTTGTACTTTTTATCTAATTTGATGTTATGCTTTTCTAGTTCCTCAGGATCTAATGCTAGAGAGTTGATAATGTTTGGCTTCCTCTTCCCCTCAGTTCCTGTTGTAGCCCAATCCTTTACGGGTAGATCCCTTTTTGTAGCTGGTTCCTTAAACTCAACTGGTTCCATCATTTGACCAATCATACCATCCCCTACAACCATGACTGGATTTCTATAATAATCAGCTACATCAAAAGCTTCTATAACTAAATCCACTGCTTCCTGTAGGCTGGCAGGTGCATATACTAATACTCTATAGTCTCCGTTTCCGCCCCCTCGTGTGGACTGGAAATAGTCGGCTTGAGATGGTTGAATTCCTCCTAGACCTGGACCACCTCTACTAATGTTTACAATAACACATGGCAACTCAGCTCCAGCGATATAAGTGATACCTTCTTGTTTTAGTGCAATTCCTGGAGAAGAAGATGAAGTCATAACCCTTGCACCAGTTCCCGCTCCACCGTATACCATGTTGATAGCAGCTACTTCTGATTCCGCCTGTACAAATACTCCATCTACTTTAGGAAGCTCTTTAGACATAAATTCAGGTAACTCATTTTGTGGTGTAATAGGATAACCGAAGAAATATTTACATCCAGCCTTAATAGCAGCTGCTCCTATTGCTTCGTTTCCCTTCATTAATATTTTAGCCATTACGTTCCCTCCTCACAATTGATTATTCTACTAATCTCTCTCCACTTTGATTACTAGGTCTGGACAGATGGTTGCACAGTTGGCACATCCAATACATTTATCCATTTCCTCCACAGTTGCTGGATGATAGCCTTTTACATTGATTCTCTTTTTATCCATTTTTACAATTTTAACAGGACATACTGTTGTACACAGCTCACAGCCTTTACACCGGTCTTCATTAAATTCTACTCTTCCCTTTGCTTTTGCCATCGTTAAACCTCCTCAAGGATTTAGTAAGTTTACATCCAATCTTCCCTCATCATCATTTTAATGGGCATAATGGTCCCTTCAAGATGACTAGGAAGGTCCTTGGTTATTTCTTCAAGGACACTAATATATTTAATAGGAATATTTAACACATTTCCCACCTTTTCACATAGTTCCTGACCCTTTAAAACCTCTTCAACAGTTGTGTGTCTTAAGAGATGGGTATTATTGATTAGTCCCGTCACCTTTGCTCCTGATGCAGCTTCCATCCCCTCAATGTGTTGTAGGACACCTTCTACTGTTGTTGTTTCAAATCGGTTGGCATTAACAACACAAAACATATCGTAATCCTTATAATTCCAATATTCCTTATATCTTGCCAATGCCCTAGCTCCTACGGAGTCTCCACCTACATCTAATACGACATCATAGGTTTTATCCTGTAATGGTGCTAATACATCTCCTGTTACTGCAGGTAAATCGGACCCAGAGCCTTTAATATAGCTGGCTATTACTTTGATGCCTTGACCCTCTAATAAATCTTCCTTTTCTCTACTGCGAAAATAAGGATTTACAATATCTAAATCAGCTAATGCAACTTTTTTCCCTTCCTTAGCTAAATTAACAGCATAATTTACTGCAAATTCTGTCTTACCACTACCATAATGCCCGATAATAATTCGAATCCTATGATCCTTTAGCATGGTTATCACCTTTTTTACTGGTATAGTTTAGCTTCCTCTTCTTCTCTAAGAACCCTTAGGGCTCCTTCTGTAAGGGCAATCATTTCATCCTCCCCTGGATATACTAGCACTTCAGAGATAAAGGATACTTTTTCTTCAATCCATCCTGTGAAGATTTTATCGTAGGCAATACCACCGGTTAAGATAATGGCGTCTACCTTTCCCTTTAATACAGCACTACATCCTCCTATTTCCTTGGCTACCTGATAAGCCATAGCCTTATAGATAACTTCAGCCCTTTCATCCCCAGCTTCTATCATTTTTACTACTTCACGACCATCATTGGTACCTAGATAAGCAACTAAACCCCCTTGGCCTACTAGCTTCTTCTTAATTTCATCATGAGTATATTTACCTGAGAAACATAGCTTAGCAAAGTCTCCAGCAGGAAGACCTCCTGCTCTTTCTGGAGAGAAGGGTCCATCACCATCCAAGGCGTTGTTTACATCTATTACTTTACCTTTCTCATGGGCTCCTACAGAAATTCCTCCCCCTAGATGGGCTACGATAAAGTTAAAGTCTTGGTAGTCTCCACCTTTATCCTTAGCTGCCCTTCTAGCCACAGCCTTTTGGTTTAAGGCATGGAAGATACTTTTTCTTTCCAGCTCAGGCATTCCTGAAATTCTTGCAATGTCCTGAATTTCATCTACTACAACAGGATCTACGATGAAGGGAGGAATGTTTAGCTGACATGCGATTTCAAAGGCCAACACACCCCCTAAATTAGATGCATGCTGTCCCAAAACCCCTACCTTTAAATCCTCTAGCATTGCCTCATCTACCCGATAGGTTCCTCCAGCAATGGGCTTTAGTAACCCCCCTCTACCTACTACAGCCGCAAGCTTTGTGATGTTAATGCCTTTTTCATTAAGGGTATCAAGAATCACATTTTTTCTAAACTCATATTGATCAAACACTGTTTTATACTGACTTAACTCCTCTGTTGAATGTCTTAAAACCTCTTCAAATACTGGTTTTTCATTATCAAATATAGCAATTTTTGTAGATGTTGAACCAGGATTGATGGCTAATATTCTGTAAACTTCACTCATGACGATCTCCACCTTTCAACTAAAATAATTTTGCTGCTGCCAATACACCTAGGGCAATAGAATAAAGCTTTGCTTCATCACTATCTGCCCTAGATGTTAATACAATTGGTGCTTTTGCTCCTACAATTACACCAGCATTTTTTGCTCCTGCAAAGAAAACCATGGATTTGTAGAGTACATTCCCTGCTTCAATGTCTGGGGCCATCAAAATATCTGCATAGCCTGCTACTGGATGGTCAATTCCTTTATGCTTTGCTGCCTCTACAGACACCGCATTATCTAAAGCAAAGGGACCACCTACTAAACAATTTTTTAATTCTCCCTTTTGATTCATTTCTTCAAGGGCCACGGCATCCATGGTATCTGGCATTTTAGGGTTTGCCTTCTCTTTAGCACATACAACCGCTACCTTTGGCTCTTCTATATCTAATGCATGGGCAATATGAACAGCATTTTCTATAATTTGTTTTTTTGTATTTAAATCAGGGGCGATATTCATGGCAGCATCTGTTACAAGAAACATTCTGTCATAGCCTTTTACGTCAAATACAGCAACATGACTTAATACGTTCCCTGTCCTAAGACCAATTTCTGCATCCAGCACCGCCTTTAAGATAATGGATGTGTCCACTAAACCCTTCATCACCATATGGGCTTTTCCTGTAGAAACCAGTTCTACAGCTTTTCTTGATGCTTCCACAGCATCTTTAATATCTATTATTTCAAATTGTCCTAAATCAATGTTTTTATCTACAGCAATTGCAGCTATTTTTTCAGCATCCCCTACTAGGATAGCATCTGCAATGCCTTCTTGCTTTGCGGCATTAACTGCCATCAATACTTCTATGTCTTCAGCACAGGCTACGGATACGACTTTAGGTCCTCTTTCTCTAGCTATTTTCATTACCTCTTCAAAGTTTCTAATCATAGATCTTCACCTCTTTTTCATTAATTTTCCCTTCCTCTATTCTTTTGCAAAACCTATGCCACTTTATACCTACTTTATAAGTCTTTTTGTACCATTGAAATTTCAACAGTGTCCTTCATATTTAAAATTTTTAATATTCAAACTTTTTATTATATGTTTTCTGTATGCAAATTATTGCATGAAAAAAGTTGCATGGTATTGTGCAACTTTTTTCATATTCCTTCTATATGATATTTATCCAACTTATAATATAAATTTCGTAGAGAGATTTTCAATTCCTTTGCAGCTAAAGTTCGATTACCATGATATTTTTGTAGTATTTTTTGAATATAATCCTTTTCCACTTTTTCTATTACTTCTTTCAAAGTTTGTTCTTCTTCCCCATAGAGTTTTTCTTTATCTACCTCCTTCATAAAGGATAAGTCTTCCCCCTGTTCAAAAAATTTAGGTAGATGTTCTTCTTCAATAACCTTTTCTGTATACTTCATATTAATGAAGGTCCTTCCAATATAATTTTGTAGTTCTCTTACATTTCCAGGCCAATCATAAGCTGTTAATTGCTCTAAAGCTTCTTTAGATATGTTTTCTACATTTCTTCCATATTCCTGATTATATTTACTAATTAAGTGGAGAACCAAAAGAGGTAAATCTTTTTTTCTCCTTCTGAGGGGTGGTATCTCAATAGGAATTACATTTAAGCGATAATAGAGATCTTCTCTAAACCTTCCCTTCTTCACGGCTTCCTCCAGGGGTACATTGGTGGCTGCAATCACACGAACATTGATATTGATAGGCTTAGTATTTCCTACCCGTATAACTTCCCTTTCCTGGAGAACTCTTAATAGTTTTGCTTGGGTACTAATGGGTATTTCTGTTATTTCATCTAGAAATATGGTTCCTCCATGGGCCTCCTCAAACAAGCCCCTCTTTCCACCCTTTCTGGCCCCTGTAAACGCACCTTCCTCGTAGCCAAATAATTCACTTTCCAGTAAGCTTTCGCTTATGGCTGCACAATTAACCCTGACAAATTGGTTATACCTTCTCTGGGAAAGGTTATGAATGGCATGGGCAAAGAGCTCCTTTCCTGTACCACTTTCTCCCCTAAGTAATACAGTAGCCGGTGTTACCGATGCTTGTTTTGCTTTCTCCACTGCAGCCATCATTCCTTCATCCTCAGCAATAATATCCTCAAATAAATATTTAGCCTCCAGTTTTCGTATAATTTGCTTAGCTGTAATTAATTCCTCCGTAAGCTTTTTAATTTCCGTCATATCATGGAGGACACCTACGCTCCCCTTCAATTCACCATCTACAATAATAGGAGCGGCATGAACCACTACTTCTTTATTTTGGGGCCCTATTTTCAATCTAGCATTCTTTACAGGTTTTTTCGTATTTAATACCTGTAGATGAATACTATCTCCTTCCGCTATATCTGCTGTAACAGGCTTACCTATAATATCTTTATCTGTTAATCCTGTTACCCTCGTATAGGCAGGGTTGATCAAAACCCCAATGCCATTTTCATCACATACGGAAATGGCATCCTGTGTGGAATGAAAGATTCCCTCCAATAGACTTTGCATCTCCTTAAGCTTATAGATTTGGTGGGTTAAAGCCACTACCTCAGTTACATCTCTAAAAATTGCCACTGCCCCTATGACATTACCCTCTTCATCTTTAACTGGAATACGACTAGTAATAATAGTTGTATTTCCTAAGGGCTGTTTTTGATTAAGCTCTGCTTCTCCAGTTTTTAGGATATGGGGCAATCTAGTACTAGTAATAACCTCTTGTATAGGCATTCCTAACACATTTTTTTCTAAAAACCCTATAATTTTTTCAGCAGCTCGATTAAATAGTGTAATCCTTCCTTGGGAATCTACGGTTATTACACCTTCATTGGTGCTTTTTAAAATCAAATCAAGTTCTAGCTTTTTCATCCTTCACACCATCCTTAGAAAGAAAAGCCCCACAGGGACTTTTTATTAGCTATAGCTGGTTATTCTCTGATTAGCCTAACATTAATGGTTTTAGGTATCAGCTCTATCTGTCTAGCCCTGCGCTGAACAAGAAAAGGTAAATCCACCACAGGTTCTATTGTATATTGATTTTCATCTAGTCCCCCCATGTCTACTATGATTTTAATATCCTTTATATCTACAGCCTGCAATACTGTTTCGTTAGCCAATATTTTAACTTGTAGCACCTCTGGCATCTCACTTCTATCCACCCTTAAGCCCGATGCCACATTATTAAATACAACATCATCTCTTGTTATCTCAAAGATTTCCTCCACTATAGCCTCTACAGCAATGACGATATCTACTGTTTCGGGTTCAACCACTGTGACACCTTCTGGCAGCTTTAAACCTACACTTCTAGTAATATTTTCAGATACATTATTGATAACAATAGCTTCTGTTTCAATATATTCAATGGTATCTAAAATTTCCTGTTGTCCCCTTATGGTTACTGTACTGGGATTAACAGCTATACTACTTACTTCATAACCGGTAGCACCGGTGACCTCTACAAGAGGATTGACCTCCACTGTTTTAAGCTGATCTATTGGAAGCGTTACAACTACCCTGTTGGTTTCCAGCCAAACATTTTGCACTTCTTCCCCCCTACTGTTTAGAGGTCTTAATGGAATTTCAGTAGTTATATTTTGAAATTCCTCCGCTAGCTTAATGGTTGCCTCCACCACTTCTACAGCATTGACCAAGCTTTCAGGACCCTCCACCCATACGACAGTAGGTTCATAGGTTATCTTTCCTAATACATGTCCTTTCCTAGGTGTTCCTTCCACAACTATATTTATAGGTTTTTGTTTGCTGACTATCTCTTCAAGCTCTACCCGAATGAATTTTGGACTAAAGTCTACCTCTACATCATTAGGTACCGACACTTCTATTGGAATATTGTTAACTCCAGCCCTATAGCCCAGCAAATCAGCCGTTGCTTTAATTTCATCTCTCGATACCCTCTGGACTGCATCTCTACGTCCAGATAGCCTTACTCTTATGGTATAATCCTCGTTTCCCTTTACCACTAAACCCATTTGTCTAACTTCTTCTATATTTTCAAACACTATGGGAATATTTTGTTCATTGGTTGTTATTCTAGGATTGATTTCACTCATAACATACATCCATATAGTTAAGGCAAAAAGAATTGAAATCATTTTCGGCATTAAATTTCTTCTGTTAAAATTGCTCATCTTTTATGCCTCCATTTCATTCTTAGAATTTGCCATTGTTTTTTCTCTGTAGTTTTAAAGCCATCAATTAATGAGGATTTTAGGGTCTTAGCATCTAAAAACCTTGTTAGGTTTCCATTTTCAGCTATGGAAATGGCTCCGGTCTCCTCCGACACAATAACTACAATAGCATCTGAACGTTCTGTTATTCCGATTCCTGCCCTATGTCTTGTACCTAAATCTTTACTAATTTGATTGCTATCGGTTAAAGGAAGGAAGCATCCCGCTGCCAGAATAACACTTTTCCTGATGACAACAGCACCATCATGTAGTGGTGTATTGGGCATGAATATGTTAATTAATAGTCCCCTAGATATTTTTCCTTTAATTTGAGTCCCTGTTTCCACCACTTCATTTAATCCAGTTTCTCTTTCCAACACCATAAGAGCACCAATTTTTTGTCTTGATAAGGAACCAACGGCCTCTACAATCTCTTCTACCATTAGGTTGACTTCCTCATGCTCAATATCAACAATAGATTTTGTGAGAAACTTTGTTCTACCTATGTACTCTAAGGCCCGACGGAGCTCTGGTTGAAATACAATTAATAGGGCGATCAAACCTACTGTCATAGTATTTCTTAAAATCCAGTTGATGGCATGGAATTGTAGCCACTCGCTGAGCTGAGTAGCTAAAAGTAAAACTAAAATCCCCTTGATTAATTGCTCTGCCCTAGTTTCTCTAATTAGCATATACAATTTATAAAATACAAATGCAACAATAGCCATATCAGCTACATCACGCATTCCAATATTTTTTATAATTTCCATTAAATCCTGCATATATAACACCTCTTAATCCTGTCGAGAATATATTTTTTATTATGGCACCGATATAAATTTCTCATTTTTATTGAAAATATATAAATTAGGAATCCTGAGATTATTTAGACTAATTATCTATAGTTAATATTTCCATACTATAAAGAGAAAACCCTTCTTATAAATGACAACAAATAATAATTTTTATTTTTTTATTTTATGTATATATTCTATTATAAAATGTTTATACATTTTTTTAAATACCTTTAAGTAACATAAGGACTATGTATCTAATAGACAGTCCTACTCATAGTATAGTCAAAAAAATATATTTCTAGAGGTCATCATTAGATTTCATGAACTTTTAAAACATATTTTCAGTAATTTGAGAGAAACTATGTTTAAAATCATATAGGAAAGGGAGAAGCTTATGTCAAATAACGGAAACAAAAAACGAAAAAATGTAATTATTAATGACAAAATCCCCACTAAAGATCAGCTAATTGTAGATTATATAAAAGATCAGCTAGAAGAGAAGATGCAAGAAAGTGCAATGGATATTAATGTTTTTTGTAAGGATGGCTATGTCCATATGTCAGGAATGGTAGATGTATTAACTGAAAAAAAGTTTGCTGAAGAAATAGTTATGAAGATACCAGGGGTAAGAAAATTGGAAAACAAAATTACTATTGCTATGGACAGTAATATTACCGACAAGCATATGGAAAAAGAAGTTGTAGATAAACTCCATCACAATAGTGAGAGGACCCTTAGTATCGGTGCAAAAGTTGATAGGGGTGTTGTAAATCTCATGGGTCATGCAGATACCTTGCAAGATTGTCATAAAGCTATGGATTTGGCCTCAGGAGTCAGAGGAGTAAAGGATGTTGTAAATAACATCAATATTAATAGTGAAGGTAAATATACTGACGATACCATCAGTAATAATATTTTACAAGCCTATAGTAACTCACCACTAGATTATAGGGATATTACAAGGAGGGTTTCTAATGGAGAAGTTATCCTGTCAGGAACCCTAGATACCCATCAAGATATTGAATTAGCTAAGGAGATTGCTATGGGAATAGAAGGAGTTGTGAAGGTTCGAAACAATATACAAGTTAGAAAAACAGATGACCTAAATCTTTGATTTCGTATCCCTCACTTTTACACAGGACATTACAATGTTAAAGGCAGAAAATCCTCTGCCTTTTATTTTTTTGTATGTTTTACGACATATTTATACATTTTTTATTTTATATTGTCAATTAATTTTATAAAACCATGTTATATTTTTGTGGATTTTCAAAGGTATTAATGGTTTAATAGCGTTTATACATATTTATTAATTATTATTGTATATTTATTAAAAATGCACTTGCATATTTATCCGTTTTTGTTTATAATTATATTTATAAGAATTGATTTTATGGAGGGATTGGCATATGAAAAAAGAAAAGGTTGTTTTAGCTTACTCGGGAGGCCTAGATACGTCTGTAATTTTAAAGTGGTTGGAAAATACTTATCAATATGAAGTTATTGCTGTTTGTGTCGATGTAGGTCAAGAAGATGATTTTGCTGCTGTTAAGCAAAAAGCTTTATCAACTGGTGCTATCAAAGCCTATATATTAGACGTTAAGGAAGAGTTTGTTACTGACTATATCTATCCTACCCTTAAGGCTGGGGCTGTTTATGAAGATGATTATTTATTGGGAACTTCCTTTGCAAGACCTTTAATTGCAAAAAAATTAGTGGAAATTGCTGAAAAGGAAGGTGCTATAGCCATTGCCCATGGTGCCACTGGGAAAGGTAATGATCAGGTTCGTTTTGAAGCCTCCATTAAGGCATTAAATCCATATATTAAGATTATTGCCCCTTGGCGTGTTTGGGATTTAAAATCTAGAGAAGATTGTGTTGATTATGCATTAAAAAATAATATCCCTATTCCAGTTACTAAAAAAGACATCTATAGTCGTGATAGCAACATTTGGCATATAAGCCATGAAGGGGGGAATTTAGAAAATCCCTGGAATGAACATGATGAAAATATTTACAAAATGTCTGTAGCTCCAGAAAAAGCACCTGATACCCCCGCTTATGTAGAAGTTCAGTTTTCTCACGGCATCCCAGTTGCAATAGATGGGTTTCAATATAGCCCTGTAGAATTGGTTGAAAAGCTAAACAAAATCGGTGGTGCCCATGGTATAGGTATTATCGACATTGTTGAAAATAGACTTGTGGGTATGAAATCCAGAGGTGTATATGAAACCCCAGGAGGCACAATATTATATGAAGCCCATAAATCCTTAGAAAAGTTAACATTAGATAGAGCTACGATGAATTTTAAAAAGAATATTGCTGAAAAATATGCTCAATTGGTTTATGATGGTCTTTGGTTTACACCCCTAAAAGAAGCATTGGATCAATTTGTCGATAGCACCCAACAATATGTGACAGGTATCGTTAAATTGAAGCTTTATAAGGGAACTTGTACAGCTGTGGCTTCAGCTTCACCTTATTCTTTATATAATGAAGAATTTGTTACCTTTGGAGAAGATGATGTATATAATCAAAAGGATGCAGAAGGCTTCATCAACCTGTTTGCCCTTCCTTTAACTATTCGTTCTCTAATGAAGTACGACAAAGATCAACAAAAGAAAATTAATAAAAACAAACAAGTTATTTAAGTAGGATAGAGATAACGGAAATCTTTAATTTGGTATTAGTTCTTTCTACAAAGTGAAAATAGATTAGGGTAGACAAAGCCTTCCCTAATCTATTTCTGTTGCTTTTTCTATATTCATTAAAACCTCTTCAACATACTTTTCATCTACAACTCTTTCAAAGCTTCTAAGTCCTGCAAGTTTAAAACCATGTTTCTCTGCTAAGTAATTGATTTCATCTACCTTATCTATATGTATGTCCCTACCTAGGCTAAAGTTTTCATATTTTTTCTCTAATGCTAATATCATAGTTTCAGCCATACAGGCATAGGAAAGTCCAACAGGAAACCCAAAGTTAAAATTGAAGATGGTCCCTTTAGGTACTTCAATTACTCCACCCTCTATTACAAGTACATCTTTTCTTAACTGCTGTACTTTTTTTGAAACATCTCTAGGTCTTGCCACATCACACACTACAGCCCCGGACTTAATATCCTGTGGATGTATTACATCTTCTAGGCTGCTGGTTACAGTAATGACAGCATCTGCTGTAGCTATGCCCTCCTTTATACTAATGGTGCATTCTATGGGAATATCGCCATACTTCTCAGTAAAAAAGTTCTTTAGTTCCTCCAGCTTTCTTATATTTCTACCAATTAAAGTTACCTTTTTAGCTGATCTACAGGCTAATTCAGCACACACCTTTCCTATAGAACCATTTGCTCCAACAATAGCAATTTCACAATCTTCAATCCTTCTTCCCAATAGCCTTGAAGCTTCCCTAGTAGCCTGAAAAGCTGCTGCTACAGTGTAGGTATTTCCCGTAGTAACAGCAATGTTTAAATTCTTAGCAATGGTTATTCCTCCATCACCTACTACGGAAGTATATGCACCTAATCCCAATATTTTAGCTCCTAGACCTTCAGCTATTTTTCCTGCCTTAATGATCTTATTGATAACTACTTTTTCATCTAATGTCATCATCATTTTAGTTGTTAAAGGTACACCTATAAACCATCCTTCAGCTTTATTATGGGGGCTTTGAAGATCTGTGATTTTCGATACCTCTGATGGAGGAAAGCAACTTGCTATTGTTTCCGTCATGTTTTCAGGTAACCATTTTAAGATTTTGTACTTTCTGTAGATATCATTTATTTCTATAGGATGTATTAAAAATCCAAATCTCTCCATACTATGATCTCCTTAGTGTTGATTGAAATATATTTTTAAAATTATTAATAGCTAATGCCGTTACCCCTTTATACTTTTTTAGTATGTTTTCTAGAGCATATACAAAGCCATCAAGTTCTTCATAGGATATTGTCAAGGGGGGTTCTATCCTTATAACATTTGGATTATTTAAGGTATAGGCAGTAATTATATTGTAATTATTTAGTAATTCTGTAGCAATTAATCCACCTACATATTCCTCCAACAATTCACCTGTTTTGCCTTTAAGAAATTTATTGAAAAATCTGTTATCTTTAACAGAATGAAATTCTAAACCTATCATTAAGCCTTTTCCCCTAACCTCCTTTAGTAATGGATATTTATCCTTTAACACTTGGAGTTGTTTTAATAAATAACCTCCCTTTATTTTAGTTTCTTCTACTAGATTATGCTGTTGTATATATTCGAGGGTGGCTATGGCAGCAGCTGAAGCCCAAGTATTACCACCAAAGGTTGATGTATGTAGTAAACATTTTTCTAAACTACCATATCCTTTATTCCATACTTCCTGGGTAGTAATGTATGCACCTATAGGCATTACACCTCCACCTAGAGATTTTGCCATACATAGTATATCAGGATAAACATTTTCCTCATCACTAGAAAACCAATATCCTGTTCGTCCAAACCCCGTTTGTACTTCATCAATGATAAGTAGCACCTTATGTTGTTTACATAGTGCTTCAGCCTTTTTCAAATACCCCTTTGGCGGTACAATAATGCCTCCTTCTCCTTGTATAGGTTCTACAATAAAAGCTGAGATATCATTATATTTCTTAAGTACATTATGTAGTTCATCAATGCATCCATAGGTTACCTCCTGCGATAATGGCACCAATGGACCAAAATATTGTTTGTATTTATTTCTTCCCGTTACTGATAGTGCCCCTAAAGATTTTCCATGGAAAGAGCCTTTACAATAAACAATTCTAGATTTTCCTGTAGCAATTTTAGCTAGCTTTAAAGCACCTTCTACCGCCTCTGCACCACTATTACAGAAAAAAGTGTGCTGAAGATTTCCAGGTGCTATAGTAGCTAAATTTATGGCTAAAGCTGTTGTAATGGGATTGATAAACGTCTGTAGAAGATTTGGGGTTGCTTTTACTTTTTCTAGGCTTTTTATAACATATTCATTATTATGTCCTATATTTAGAGAGCCGTAAGCACCTAAAAAATCCGTATATACTTCTCTTCTTTCATCCCATACCTTTGTCCCTTGGGCTTCGACAAAATGCTTTGTTAAACCCAGTAGGTTTAAAAGATTGGCTAACTGGGGATTCATATATTTTTTATAATAATTATTGGTATCCTCTTTCCCCCAAGATAAAGACATATCAATGGAGATGAATTCCTTATTTTTGTGGATTTTATACTCCTTTATATCAATCACCTCTTGAAATATTCTATTATACTTTTTCTACTATTTATAAGATTTTCCATATTATGCTTGGCTTATACTAATATAGCGATAATACGCAAAAAAATAAAAAAGACAATGAATTTTATCACTGTCTTTTTTATAAATTATTGGTGCGGGTGGAGGGACTTGAACCCCCACGGTCGCCCGCTAGATCCTAAGTCTAGTGCGTCTGCCAATTCCGCCACACCCGCGTGTTATATGGTGGTGGGAGAAGGATTCGAACCTTCGAAGTCGTCGACAACAGATTTACAGTCTGCCCCCTTTGGCCACTCGGGAACCCCACCATGGTTATGAGATTAAGGTCTAGGTTCAGGTTAAGATTCGGGTCATCCTCTGGAGTTATAAACCCTAAAGACTTTCCCTAATTTTCTTGACCCTGGCCTTCGCCTGTTTTGTTATGGAGCTGGTGATGGGACTCGAACCCGCAACCTGCTGATTACAAATCAGCTGCTCTGCCAATTGAGCTACACCAGCATGTAAATAAGTTTAAATTTGAGGTTGAGGTTAATCCTGATTGTCATTTTCTAGGGTTCAAATCTCTAAAAACTCATCCTAGCTTCTTGACCTTAGCCTTAGCCTATTTTTATTTAGTGGCGACCTGGAAGGGACTCGAACCCTCGACCTCCAGCGTGACAGGCTGGCATTCTAACCAACTGAACTACCAGGCCACATTGTTTAAGATTGAGGTTGAGTATCAAGATCATTCTTTTGGGTTTCAAATCCCAAAACTCTTCCCTGATTTTCTTAACCTTAGCCTTAACCTGTTTTTAAATGGTGGGCGCAACAGGACTTGAACCTGTGACCCCCTGCTTGTAAGGCAGGTGCTCTCCCAGCTGAGCTATGCGCCCAATTAATTTGGTGACCCCTAGGGGAATCGAACCCCTGTTACCGCCGTGAAAGGGCGGTGTCTTAACCGCTTGACCAAGGGGCCAAAATGGTAGCGGGGA
>NZ_FNFP01000016.1 GCF_900100845.1 Natronincola ferrireducens
TGTTGTTTTACCATGGTCAACGTGTCCTATTGTTCCTATGTTTACATGGGGTTTATTTCTTTCAAATTTTGTTTTTGCCATTTTTTATTCCTCCTCGTTTTAAAAATGTTAAGTAGAAACTTACAATATAGTATGAAACTATATACATTTATTAATAGAGTTTTGGATAGTAGTCACCCTTTGATGGCCTACTATCCAATTTTATTTATTCTTTGCCAGCCATTATTTTCTCAGCAATACTTGTTGGTACTTGCTCATAATGACTAAAATGCATAGAGTAGTTAGCTCGTCCTTGAGATTTAGAACGCAGATCAGTAGCATATCCAAACATTTCAGATAATGGTACATGACATCTGATTACCTGTACTCCACCGGTTCTTGGCTCCATACCTTCAATTTTACCACGTCTTGAGTTTAGGTCACCCATAACATCTCCCATATATTCTTCAGGAGTTACTACTTCTACCCTCATATATGGCTCAAGTAGTGCAGGTTTACCCTTCTTCATACCTTCTTTAAAGGCCATTGAGCCAGCAATTTTAAAGGCCATTTCAGAAGAGTCAACCTCATGGTAGGAACCATCATATAATTCTACTCTGAAGTCAACAACCTCATAACCAGCCATTACACCATTTTTCATGGCCTCTTGAATACCACCATCAACTGCAGGAATGTATTCCTTTGGTATAGTACCACCAACAATTTTGTTGTCAAATACATAACCTTGTCCCGGTTCCTGAGGGAACATACGAATTTTAACATGTCCGTATTGTCCACGACCTCCAGATTGACGGGCGTATTTGGATTCAACCTCTACAGATTGAGTAATGGTTTCTTTATATGCAACCTGAGGTCTACCGACATTAGCTTCTACCTTGAACTCTCTAAGCATTCTATCTACGATGATTTCTAGGTGAAGCTCTCCCATACCAGCGATGATGGTTTGACCTGTCTCTTCATCGGTATAGGTTTTGAAGGTTGGATCCTCTTCAGCAAGTTTTTGTAGAGCCACACCCATTTTTTCTTGCCCAGCCTTGGTTTTAGGCTCAATAGCTACAGAAATAACAGGTTCAGGGAATTCCATAGACTCTAGAATAACTATGCTATTAGGATCACATAAGGTATCTCCTGTTGTTGTATCCTTTAATCCTACAGCTGCAGCGATATCTCCAGCGTAAACCTCTGTGAGCTCTTCCCTTGTGTTGGCATGCATTTGTAGAATACGTCCGATTCTTTCTCTTTTGTTCTTTGTAGAGTTTAAGACATAAGAACCAGATTCAATCTTTCCCGAATACACCCGAAAGAAAGCAAGCTTTCCTACATAAGGGTCCGCCATGATTTTGAAGGCTAAAGCTGCAAATGGTTCGTTGTCATCTGCATGTCTTTCTACTTCTTCATCTGTATCGCCAGATACACCTTTAATAGCAGGAATGTCTAATGGTGAAGGCATATAGGCTACAATAGCATCGATTAGACGTTGTACCCCTTTGTTTTTATAGGAAGAACCACATAGTACAGGTGTCATTTGGGTAGCGATTGTACCTCTTCTAATACCTGCTACGATTTCTTCTTCTGTTAATTCTTCACCTTCTAAATAACGCATCATTAGTTCTTCATCGGTTTCAGCTACTGCTTCTACTAAGATTTCTCTATATTCATTAGCAACATCTATCATATCTTCAGGAATAGCTGTTATTTCAAAATCTTGACCAAGATCATCCTTGTAGATTACAGCGTTCATTTTGATCAGGTCAACCATACCTTGGAACTTGTCTTCGGCACCGATTGGTAATTGTAGAGGTATTGCATTGGCCCCTAATCTTTCCTTCATCATTTTTAACGCTTGAAAGAAATCAGCACCTAAAATGTCCATTTTATTGATGAAAGCCATTCTTGGTACTTTGTATTTATCTGCTTGTCTCCAAACAGTTTCGGACTGAGGTTCAACCCCACCCTTAGCACAGAATACAGCCACAGAACCATCAAGAACTCTCAAGGACCTTTCAACTTCAACAGTGAAGTCCACGTGTCCTGGTGTGTCTATAATGTTTACTCTGTGATCCTTCCATTCGCAAGTAGTAGCAGCAGAAGTAATAGTAATACCTCTTTCCTTCTCCTGTTCCATCCAGTCCATTTGGGAAGCACCCTCATGGGTTTCACCTAATTTTCTTATTCTACCTGCGTAAAACAATATTCTTTCTGTAGTTGTTGTTTTACCGGCATCAATATGAGCCATAATGCCAATATTTCTTATTTTTTCTAGTGGAAACTGCCTTGTCA
The DNA here is from genome assembly GCF_900100845.1 of Natronincola ferrireducens. Classification (NCBI taxonomy): domain Bacteria; kingdom Bacillati; phylum Bacillota; class Clostridia; order Peptostreptococcales; family Natronincolaceae; genus Natronincola; species Natronincola ferrireducens. The sequence continues at coordinate 2,281 of NZ_FNFP01000016.1, forward strand.
CTGTGATCCTCCTTCCATAGGAAACGAAAACATTTTACAGTGTTTTATGGCAACTAATATACTTTAGCATATCCAAAAACTACTATATTAAACATTTTTTTACCATCTGTAATGTGCAAATGCTTTGTTTGCTTCCGCCATTTTATGTGTATCTTCTCTCTTCTTAACAGATGCTCCAGTGTTATTAGCAGCATCCATAAGTTCTTTAGCTAATCTTTCATCCATACCTTTTTCCCCACGTTTTCTGGTGTAAGATACTAACCATCTAATACCTAGAGTTTCTCTTCTTTCAGGCCTTACTTCTATTGGAACTTGATAGTTAGCTCCACCAACCCGACGAGCTTTTACTTCTAAAACAGGCATGATGTTGTTCATAGCTTTTTCAAAAACTTCTAATGGTTCTTCACCAGTTCTTTCCTTTATTAAATCAAAGGCATCATAAACAATTCTTTGAGCTGTTCCTTTTTTACCATCTAACATAATACCATTGATTAATTTTGTAACAACTTTGCTGCCATACATAGGATCTGGCAACACTTCTCTTTTGGGTACATTACCTTTTCTTGGCACTTTGCTTCCCTCCTCAATGAATAAAATTGTTCATCGGTACTCGACAACCATTATTGAGATTGTCGTCGTGCGTTCTTAATGCTTTATTATATATGCATAATCGCTCCGACGTCCTCTATTTTTTCTTAGGTCTCTTGGCACCGTATTTAGATCTTGATTGCATTCTGTTAGCTACACCTGCTGTATCTAGTGTTCCTCTAACAATGTGGTATCTAACCCCTGGTAAGTCTTTAACCCTTCCACCTCTGATTAAAACAACGCTGTGTTCTTGTAGGTTGTGACCAATTCCTGGAATATACGCTGTTACTTCGATACCATTTGTAAGTCTTACCCTAGCTACCTTTCTTAAAGCAGAGTTAGGTTTTTTAGGTGTAACAGTTTTAACAGAAGTACATACTCCTCTTTTTTGTGGAGAGCTTTTGTCTGTAGCTACTCTTCTAAGGGAGTTAAATCCTTTTTGTAGCGCAGGAGCGTTTGATTTTTCTTCAATTTCTTTTCTACCTTTGCGCACTAATTGGCTAATTGTTGGCATCCATTGCACCTCCTTCCAGTAAAAAGCTTTCAACATAGAAAAACATTTATCTAATGCAACTATGCATGATAAAACGTTTTTGCCTAAGTTAGTATAAATAATTCCTTACTTTAATGTTGCTGCAGCTGCTGCACTAACATCAATACCACAGGCCTTGCCTAACTTTTTCATAGAATCAACATAAATGATTTCTATATTTTTTTTGTTGGCAATATCCACTAATCTCTCTACTAGATGCGTATCGGCATCCTGTGCTAAGTAAAGGATTTTTACCTTATCTTGATTTAACGCCTTGTTAGTTTGTTTGATGCCAATGGCTTTGTTCTCTTGCTGTAAAGAATCTAACATAAAAGTTTCCTCCTTTTTTAAGGTTCTGGGAGATTATAAAATCTCCCAGTCAAAAGTCCACTTTTATTTTGCCAATCAATATTTTGTCTAATGTAACAGTGTTGTTAACACACTTTAATATTCTAACACTTGTTAATAAGGGTGTCAACTACTTATTTGTTAAGGCTCTTTATGATTTAGAATGGTTTTTTTCTATTCTAAATCCTGTTTTTCTTCATTTTCTAGTATTTCTTCCTCTGTGTTTAATGCAATATTTTTATATCGCTTCATCCCCGTTCCAGCAGGAATTAACTTACCAATAATTACATTTTCCTTTAACCCAATTAAAAAGTCTTCTTTACCCTTGATAGCTGCTTCTGTCAACACCCTGGTTGTTTCTTGGAAGGATGCTGCTGATAAGAAGGATTCTGTAGCTAAGGAAGCCTTTGTAATACCTAATAGTGTTTCATTGTATACGGCCTCTGCTTTACCTTCTGCACGCATCTTGTCGTTTACTTCTTTTAAAACATGGAGACTTTCTAATGCACCAGGCAAGAAGTGTGTATCACCAGGGTCTTCCACCTTTGCCTTGCTTAACATCTGTCGGACGATAACCTCAACGTGTTTATCATTAATATCAACGCCCTGCAGACGATATACCCTTTGTACCTCTTTAATAATGTAATTTTCTACACCCTCTACACCCTTAATCCTTAGAATATCATGGGGGTTAACCGAACCTTGGGTGATTTCATCTCCAGCTTCTATTTCTTGCCCCTGCTTTACCTTTATTCTAGAGCTATAGGGGATTTCGTAACGTTTTTCCTCGCTGCCATTTCTAACGACAACTTCTCTTTTCTTTCTAGATTCAACGATTTCAACAGTACCATCAATCTCACTAATGATGGCAAGACCCTTAGGTTTTCTAGCTTCGAATAATTCCTCAACCCTCGGCAAACCTTGAGTAATGTCGGCACCTGCAACACCTCCAGTATGGAAGGTTCTCATGGTAAGCTGTGTTCCAGGCTCCCCTATAGATTGAGCAGCGATAATACCTACTGCCTCCCCTACTTGCACGACACCTCCTGTAGCAAGGTTTCTGCCGTAACAGGTTGCACATACCCCGTGCTTGGTTTTACAATTTAATGCCGCACGAATTTTTACTTTCTCTATCCCTAATGCAACAATTTTCTCTGCATCATCTTCTAGTATCATGGCATTTTTAGTAACTATAACTTCCCCTGTTTCAGGATGAAGGATATCCTCTAGTGCATGTCTACCCACTAATCGGTCATATAGTTCTTCAAGGATTTCATTACCATCCCTAAAGGCAGCTGCTACAATTCCTTCTTCTGTACCACAGTCTATCTCCCGAATAATAACATCTTGACTGACATCAACAAGACGTCTTGTTAAGTATCCAGAGTCGGCGGTTCTAAGAGCTGTATCCGCCAGCCCTTTTCTGGCACCATGGGTAGAAATAAAGTATTCTAGTACTGTCAGTCCCTCACGGAAGTTAGATTTAATAGGCATCTCTACAGTATGACCTGTAGCATTAGCCATTAATCCCCTCATACCGCCTAACTGACGAATTTGGTTCTTACTGCCTCTAGCTCCTGAATGAGCCATAATAAAGACATTATTAAGTCTATCCAATCCTGCCATCAGAGCATCTGTAACCTTTTCAGTTGTTTCTGTCCAGGTTTCAATTACTTTTTCATATCTTTCCTCATCGGAGATAAGTCCTCTTCTGTAGGCTTTTTCGTATTTATCTACTTGTTCCTCGGCTTTAGAAATCAACTCAGGTTTTTCAGCAGGTACATCCATATCTGTAACAGCTATGGTGATAGCGCCTCTAGTTGAATATTTGAAGCCCATTTCCTTAATGTAATCCAGCATAATAGATGTAATTGTGTTGCCATGCTTTCTAAAGCATTTATCAATTACCTTGCCCAAAGCTTTTTTATCACAAAGGAAATCAACTTCTAGGGAGTATAGATCCTTTGTACGATCAACAAAACCTAGGTTTTGAGGGATTTTTTCGTTGAAGATAAACCTTCCAACAGTACTTTCAATTAGTTTTCCAGTATCATTTGCATCTAACTTTGTTCTAACCTTTACTCTAGCATGAAGGTCAACCACACCGGTTTCATAGGCCATAAGCATTTCTTCAAAATCCTTAAAAATCATGCCTTCTCCCTTAACACCTTCCACTTCAATGGTTAAGTAGTAACTACCTAATATCATATCCTGGGTTGGTGTCGTAATAGGCTGACCATCCTTTGGTGCCAATATATTATTAGGAGATAGCATTAAAAACCTTGCCTCTGCTTGAGCTTCTACAGATAAGGGAACATGGACCGCCATTTGATCTCCGTCGAAGTCAGCATTATAGGCTGTACATACCAGTGGATGAAGCTTGATAGCCTTTCCTTCCACCAAAATTGGTTCAAAGGCTTGAATCCCTAATCTATGGAGGGTGGGGGCTCTATTCAGAAGAACCGGATGCTCCTTGATAACATCCTCTAATACGTCCCAAACCTCTGGCTTTACCTTTTCTACCATACGTTTGGCACTTTTTATGTTATGGGCAAAATTGTTTTCTACTAATTTCTTCATAACAAAGGGCTTAAATAACTCTAATGCCATCTTTTTAGGTAAACCACATTGATAAAATTTCAATTCCGGACCAACAACGATAACTGAACGCCCAGAGTAATCCACACGTTTTCCTAAAAGGTTTTGTCGAAAACGCCCTTGTTTTCCTTTCAGCATGTCAGAAAGAGATTTTAGGGGCCTATTACCCGGGCCTGTTACAGGCTTGCCTCTTCTTCCATTATCAATTAATGCATCTACCGCCTCCTGTAACATCCTTTTTTCGTTTCTAACGATAATGTCAGGGGCTCCCAAGTCTAAAAGTCTTTTAAGTCGATTATTACGATTGATTACTCTTCTATATAAATCATTTAAGTCCGAGGTTGCAAACCTACCACCATCCAGCTGTACCATTGGTCTTAGATCTGGTGGTATAACAGGGACAACATCTAGAATCATCCATTCAGGCTTATTTCCTGATTGTCTAAAGGCTTCTACCACCTCTAGTCTTCTAATAGTTCGAACTCTTTTTTGCCCAGTACTTTCTTTGAGTTTATGCTTTAATTCTTTTCCTAGTTCATCCATATTGATTCTAGATAGTATTTCTTTAATGGCTTCTGCCCCCATAGCAGCTTTGAATGCAGTACCATATTTTTCGATATTTTCACTATACTCTTTTTCTGTTAAAATTTGTCTTTCTGTTAAAGGTGTTTCGCCTGGCTCAATAACAATATAAGCTGCAAAATATAAAACTTTTTCTAGCGACCTCGGAGACATATCCAATAGTAATCCCATTCTACTAGGGATACCTTTGAAGTACCAAATATGGGATACTGGGGCCGCTAACTCAATATGCCCCATCCGTTCCCTTCTAACCTTTGATTTTGTTACTTCAACACCACAACGATCACATACAACCCCTTTATATCGGACCCTTTTATATTTGCCACAATGACATTCCCAGTCTTTAGTAGGACCAAATATCTTTTCGCAAAATAATCCTTCCTTTTCAGGCTTTAGTGTTCTATAGTTGATGGTTTCTGGTTTTTTTACTTCTCCTTTTGACCACTGCCTAATTTTTTCTGGAGATGCCAAAGAAATTTTTATAGATTCAAAATTATTTAATTCGTACAAGGAGTCTCTCTCCCTTCTCTATAGTCTTATAACTATAACTCATTTAAAAATTACTCTATTTAATTGTCCTATTTATCGTCATATCCATCATCATAATCATCATCTAAATATTCGTCTTTAAATCCTGCTTTCCTTAGGGTGTCCTCATCATCAATGATATAATCTTCATCTAACTCTATTTCTTCTTCAACTTCTGCATCTTCTACTTCAATTGTATCACCGTTCGGCTCTTGTTCATCTGAAAGATATGGGAAGTCTCCATGTTCAATACCCAGTTCTCCACCATCATCCTCGATGGATTCCTTAATTTCTATTTCCTTGTCCTCCTCCAATAATACCTTTACATTTAAACATAAGCTTTGAAGTTCCTTGATAAGAACCTTAAAGGATTCTGGCACCCCAGGTTCTGGGATATTTTCTCCTTTGACGATACATTCATAGGTTTTTACACGACCCACCACATCATCAGATTTTACTGTAAGTATTTCCTGTAATGTATGGGCAGCACCATAGGCTTCTAGAGCCCAAACCTCCATTTCTCCAAAACGCTGTCCACCAAATTGTGCTTTTCCACCTAAAGGCTGTTGAGTAACAAGGGAGTAAGGTCCAGTACTTCTAGCATGGATTTTGTCATCAACTAAGTGATGTAGCTTTAACATATACATATATCCAACCGTTACTGGATTATCAAAAGCGTCTCCAGTTCTTCCATCATAGAGGGTTAATTTTCCACTCCTTGGATAACCAGCATCTTCTAAAGCATCCATAATATCATTTTCATTGGCACCATCAAATACTGGTGTAGCCACCTTCCAACCTAGGCTTTTTGCAGCAAGGCCTAGATGGATTTCCAATACCTGACCAATATTCATACGGGAAGGTACTCCCAATGGATTTAATACAATTTCTAGCGGGGTTCCATCAGCTAAAAATGGCATATCTTCTTGGGGTAGTACTCTAGAGATAACCCCTTTATTTCCATGTCGGCCCGCCATTTTATCCCCTACATTAATTTTTCTCTTTTTTGCTATATACACTCTTACTAATTCATTGACCCCTGGAGGTAGTTCATCGCCATTTTCACGGGTGAATACTTTGATGTCTACAATAATTCCAGATTCCCCATGGGGGACCTTCAAGGAGGTATCCCTAACCTCTCTTGCTTTTTCTCCAAAGATGGCTCTTAATAATCTTTCTTCTGCCGTCAGCTCTGTCTCGCCCTTTGGTGTTACTTTACCAACTAAAATATCTCCCGATTGCACTTCAGCCCCTACTCGAATAATACCCCTTTCATCTAAGTCCTTTAGGGCCTCTTCTCCAACATTTGGAATGTCACGGGTTATCTCTTCTGGGCCAAGTTTTGTATCTCTAGCATCTGCCTCATACTCTTCAATGTGAATAGAAGTTAGAGCATCTTCTTCTACTAGTTTCTCGTTGATTAGAATAGCATCCTCATAATTGTAGCCTTCCCAAGTCATAAAGCCAATCAAGCAATTTCTACCTAATGCTATTTCACCTTGTTGGGTAGATGGGCCATCACCAATAACATCTCCAGCCTCAACAATGTCTCCCTTGCTAACAATAGGACGCTGGTTGATACAGGTTCCTTGGTTAGATCTTCTAAACTTCAATAGTTTGTATCTATCTTTTTGACCATCTTCTCTTTTTATGACAATTTCATTGGCAGAAATTCTATCTACAACACCGGAATTTTTAGCTACAATAACAACACCAGAATCTTTAGCTGCCTTGTATTCCATTCCAGTACCGATAATAGGTGCATCAGTAATCATTAAAGGAACTGCCTGACGTTGCATGTTAGATCCCATCAAAGCTCGGTTGGCATCATCATTTTCCAAGAAGGGTATCATTGCTGTAGCTACAGAAACCACTTGTTTTGGGGATACATCCATATAATCCACTTCTGCATAGGGTACTACATCGATACCACCAAATCGTGTTCTTACAGTTACTCTTTTATTAACGAAATACCCTTCTTCATCTAAAGGTTCATTCGCCTGTGCAATGATAAATAAATCTTCTTCATCGGCTGTCAAGTATTCTATATCGCTGGTAACAACCATTCTTTTTCTATCTATCTTTCTATAGGGTGCCTCAATAAATCCATACTCATTTACCCTTGCGTATGTACTTAAAGAGTTAATAAGTCCAATATTAGGTCCTTCAGGGGTTTCTATAGGGCATATTCTTCCATAATGGGAATGATGAACGTCCCTGACCTCAAAACCTGCTCTTTCTCTTGAAAGTCCCCCTGGTCCTAGAGCTGAAAGTCTTCTTTTATGGGTTAGTTCAGCCAATGGATTGGTTTGATCCATAAACTGGGATAGTTGAGAGCTTCCAAAGAATTCCTTTATAGAAGCTGCTACAGGACGAATGTTAATTAAAGCTTGAGGGGTAACCAATTCAACATCTTGAATCGTCATCCTTTCCTTTACCACTCTCTCCATCCTAGATAAACCAATTCTAAATTGATTTTGTAGCAATTCACCAACTGAACGAAGTCGTCTATTCCCTAGGTGATCTATGTCATCAATATTGCCAACATCATGGGCTAAATTAAAAACATAGTTAATAGATGCAATAATATCTGCAATAATTACATGTTTAGGTACTAATTCTTTTCTTTTTTCTTTGATAGCTTCTCTGATTTCTTCTTCAGTTTCAAAGCTATCTAAAATCTCTTTTAATAAAGGATAGTATACTTTTTCCTTAATTTTAAGATCATCTATATTAAAATTAACATGGTGCTTGATATCTACAAAATGATTTCCTAGAACCCGTACAACATGTTGATCTTCTGAGTAAATATTTATTGCATTAATCCCTGCATTTTGAATCATTAAAGATGTTTCTCTATCGATTTTCTGTCCTTCCTCTATTATAATTTCTCCTGTATTAGGATCTGCTATGTTTTCAGCAGCCTTTTTATGGATAATTCTATTGGCTAAGGATAGTTTTTTGTTTAATTTGTATCTACCTACCTTTGCTAAGTCATATCTCTTAGGATCAAAAAATAAAGAATTCAGTAGAGATGTAGCACTTTCTACAGTTGGCGGTTCACCTGGTCTCAATCGTTTGTAAATTTCTAGCAAGCCTTCATCAGTATTTTTAGTGTTATCTTTTTCTAACGTAGCTAGAAGTCTTTCGTCTTCACCTAACAAATCTTTTATTTGCTGATCACTACTATAACCCAACGCCCTTAATAGAACTGTAATAGGCTGTTTACGAGTACGGTCTATTCTTACAGAAACAACATCATTGGAATCTGTTTCATACTCTAACCAAGCACCTCTGTTGGGAATAACTGTAGAAGAAAAGAGTTTTTTTCCAGTTTTGTCAAACTCCCTGTTGTAATATACACCAGGAGACCTTACCATCTGACTGACAATAACTCTTTCAGCACCATTAATAATAAAGGTTCCAGTATCTGTCATGATAGGGAAATCCCCCATGAACACTTCCTGTTCCTTCACTTCTCCAGTTTCCTTGTTAATAAGCCGAACTTTAACCTTTAATGGGGCTGAATAAGTAACATCTCGCTCCTTTGACTCTTCTACATCGTATTTTGTGTTCTCGTCCAAGGAATAGTCGACAAATTCAAGGATTAAATTTCCAGTATAGTCTTCTATTGGGGAGACGTCGTTGAATACTTCTTTAAGACCCTCTTCCAAAAACCATTGATAGGATTCTTTTTGAAGTTCAATGAGATTAGGCATATCGATAACTTCATCGATCCGCGAGTAGCTCATTCTAACTTTCTTACCAACTTCGACAGGATGTGGCATATTAATATTCACTCCTCGTTATAAAGTAAAAACATAGAAAATAATTTCCAAAAAATAATTTTATCATTAAAGCCAAAACAAAATTAATTTTGACTTTTTTTAACATTTCGCTATATAATACTATTGACATTCATCCATGTTTTTATACAATATTTACAATTAAATACATTACTGCAATATACAATTTTATCATAACATTTTAAAATTTGTCAACATTTTCTTGTGCTATTTTTTCTTAAGGGTTTTAAAAGACAGGATTTCTTCAGCGAAGATTAAGATCAAGATTAAAATCAAGGTTGAAGTGCATCTAGAGATTCCCCCTAACCTTAATCTCAACCTCAATCTTTTTTTGCTTACAAGGAGAAAGAATAAATATATAAAAGGGTACTTCTATTGAAGAAGTCCCTTTCATTTATTTATTGCTTGTAATTTAATAGAACTATTTAACTTCTACTACCGCACCAGCTTCTTCTAATTTAGCTTTAATTGCTTCAGCTTCTTCTTTTTCAATACCTTCTTTAAGTGGTTTTGGAGCATTGTCTACTAATTCTTTAGCTTCTTTTAATCCTAAGCCAGTAATTTCTCTTACTACTTTAATTACACCAATTTTAGATGCACCAGCACTTGTTAAGATTACATCAAATTCAGTTTGTTCTTCTTCTGCTGCACCACCTGCTACTGCGCCACCTACTACTACTGGAGCAGCTGCTGATACACCAAATTTTTCTTCTGCTGCTTTTACTAACTCGTTTAATTCTAACACCTTCATATTTTCAATCGCTTCTAAGATTTGTTCGATTGTCATTATAAGCACCTCCGAATTTTTTTATTAAATATTTTTTAATGATTAATTTATGCTTCTTCTCCCGCTTTTTGATCCGCAATTGCTTGAATTAAGTAAGCAAAATTGGATACAGGAGCTTTTAAGCTGCCAAGAAGTTTTGCAATAAGCACTTCTCTTGATGGTACATCAGCAAGCTCTTTTAATTTATCTTCATTGTAGAAGGCCCCTTCAACAATACCTACTCTTAACTCTAAGTTTTTATGGGCTTTCGCGAAGTCGCTGGCTATTCTTGCTGGAGCTACAGGATCGTCGTAACTAAATGCAACAGCATTTGGTCCTACTAAACTTTCTACTAAATCTGTCATACCAGCGTTTTCAGCGGCTCTTTTCATTAGGGTGTTTTTGTATACCTTATATTCAACACCAGCTTCTCTGAACTTTCTTCTTAACTCAGTAACCTCTTCTACCTTTAAGCCTCTGTAATCAACTACAACTGCCGCTGTAGAATTTTGAAGCTTTTCAGTGATTTCAGCTACAATTCCTTTTTTTGTTTCAACAGCTTTTGACATTCGAACTTCCACCTCCTTTGTATTTATAAGCACTACATCCTCTTCCGATATTATAAAAGACCTCTTTGTCGTTAGACATAGAGGTCTTTGTCATCTTAAAGTCTTAAATCTCCCATTAGAATTTACTAATGGTAGATAGCTTCATTTATACAAAACCTCGGTAGGATATTAAGCAGTGCACCTACTGTCTACGGCAAAATATTCGTTTTTAACAACGTATATAATTCTATCAATGTATTGCATTTATGTCAAGCTATTTATTAAAATTTATTCAGTAACCTTATTAGGGCTTATTTTAATGCTAGGTCCCATTGTACTGGTTAGGGCAATACTTTTTAAATATTGACCTTTTGCAGCAGCTGGCTTAGCTTTAACAATAGCACCTAATATAGCTTTTAAGTTGTCAAATAATTTTTCTTCATCAAAGGAAACTTTTCCAATTGGCACGTGGATAATATTGGTCTTATCTAATCTGTACTCAACTTTACCAGCTTTGATTTCCTTAACTGCTCTCTCTAAATCAAAGGTAACCGTTCCAGATTTTGGATTCGGCATTAGTCCCTTAGGTCCTAACACTCTACCTAATCTACCTACCACACCCATCATGTCAGGTGTAGCAACAACTACATCAAAATCAAACCAGTTTTCACCTTGGATTTTTGCTACTAATTCATCGCCACCTACATAATCAGCACCAGCTTTTTCTGCTTCAGTGGCTTTTTCACCCTTAGCAAATACAAGTACTTTTACATCTTTACCTGTACCATGGGGTAATACAACAGCGCCTCTAACCTGTTGGTCAGCATGTCTAGAGTCAACCCCTAGTTTTACGTGAAGCTCTACAGTTTCATCAAATTTAGCTACTGCAGTCTTCTTTACTAGTTCAATTGCTTCTTTTAAATCATGAAATTTTGTTTTATCAATTAACTTTACAGCCTCTTGATATTTTTTACCTCTTTTTGGCATTTTAAATCCTCCTTGTGGTATTATCGGTTTGTTTGAGAGAAACCTCCCACTCATGTTTTTAGCCTTCTACTTCAATACCCATGCTTCTTGCTGTACCCGCAATCATTTCCATCGCAGCTTCAACAGTATTAGCATTTAAGTCAGGCATTTTTAGTTCAGCTATTTCTCTTAGCTTAGCTTGTGAAATTTTAGCTACCTTTTTCTTGTTTGGTTCTCCTGAAGCTTTTTCCAAGCCCGCTGCTTTTTTGATTAAAACTGCAGCAGGTGGTGTCTTAGTAATGAAAGTAAAGGATCTATCCTGATATACAGAAATAATAACTGGTATAATTAAACCAGCTTGATCAGCAGTCTTTGCATTAAACTCCTTACAGAATCCCATAATGTTAACCCCGTGCTGTCCTAATGCAGGACCAACCGGTGGTGCTGGAGTAGCTTTCCCCGCTGGAATTTGTAATTTAATTTGTCCTACTACTTTTTTTGCCATGTGTTTCCACCTCCTTATCATTGTAGACCTAATAAATTTGTCAGTAAAAATTTTACAATGGTTCTACCTGAGAAAATTCTAGTTCTACAGGCGTATCTCTTCCAAACATAGAAATCATCACCTTGAAGGTTTCTTTTTCCATGTTCACATGTTCGATTTTGCCTATAAAACTTTCAAAAGGCCCAGAAATCACACGAACTGTGTCTCCCACCTTCAAGCCAATTTCACGGCGAACTTCCTCCACACCCATAGATCTTACTTCTGCATCTGTTAAGGGTATAGGCTTAGAGCTAGGTCCAACAAACCCAGTAACCCCTCGGGTGTTTCGTACGATGTACCAAGTTTCATCTGTCATGATCATTTTTATCATTACATAACCTGGAAACAATTTAGTTTCCTTCATTTTCTTTTTGCCGTTTTTTATTTCCATTTTTTCTTCAGTAGGTACTTTGATTTCTAAAATAAAATCCTCCATACCTCTATTGGTGACCATTTTCTCAATATTCACCTTAACCTTGTTTTCATAGCCAGAATAGGTATGCACTACATACCACCTTGCTTCTTGGGACGTATATTGGGACATATATAAGGAGCACCTACCCGTAGATAGATTACTCTCCCCTCCTTTTAACTTAGTAAGCATTATAGTTATCTAATAATTAAACCTAACCCAAACCCAAAAAAGGTATCTAGGGCCCATAGTACAATTGTTGCCAATATACAAGAAGCTATAACAACACCTGTATGATTTTTTAATTCTGCTTTATTAGGCCAATTAACTTTTTTAAGTTCAGATTTTACACCTCTTAAGTATTTCCCAAGATTTTTGGCTTTTGCATTTGTATTTGCTTGAGTAGTCATTTCGACTTCACATCCTTTTTGCCAAAGTTTTTTATTTGGTTTCTTTGTGAGCTGTATGGCTTCTGCAGAACTTGCAATATTTCTTCATTTCCATACGATCTGGATTGTTTTTCTTGTTTTTTGTTGTATTATAATTTCTTTGCTTGCATTCTGTACATGCTAATGTGATTTTTACACGCACCGGTTACACCTCCTAAAACCACGACCTTTAAAGGTTTTCAATAAATTTATAAGTATAAGGTATACATATCTTCCATTATACAATCATCACCTAATAAAATCTATCATATTTTGATTTTTATGTCAACGAAAAAAACATACCTACAACAACAAATCAGCTGAAAAAAATTGGTTATTTTCATTATGCCCATTTTAATAGGATTTTTACCTTTGAATTTTCCTACCTATAGGAAGGACTAGGTTAATCTAGTCCTTCCTTTCCATTTAACCTTATTCAATAATAGAAGCAACTACTCCAGCACCTACAGTTCTTCCACCTTCACGGATAGCGAATCTTAGTCCTTCTTCTGTAGCAATCGGGCTAA
>NZ_FNFP01000017.1 GCF_900100845.1 Natronincola ferrireducens
CTTCTTTTCCCAAGTGTTAACTTATCTCCCGTCACCCCTCATCTTGGGGCGACTTGTACTACTATACCAGCTTATTGCTTTCATGTCAACAGGTTCTTAAGTGGTTTTTTATGGAAGTGTCTATTGTCTATTTTCTATTTATATAAAACCCTCTGCTATTTCTTTTATATAAGTTTATTTATCACAGCTTTATGCTTTACGTAAAACTATTTTAACATTAGATCTCTGTTAAATATCATTGGTGATTAAATAATGATGCTAAGAGCTGCTGTAGATTTCTATAAGACATCATCATTCCTCTTTAAAATGTCTTAAATAAAAAAGATATGTCCATAATTGATCCTTCGTTGTTGTTTATCAAATTTTATTAAATATTTAGATTTTTAAAATTTTTTTATTACAAATGTAAAATAATATTGACAAATGTAACTACCCGTGTTAATCTTTAATTGTAGCGTTACAAAATCACAATTAGTGAGCAAATGTAATTTAAAATATAAAGGAGGTTTCAATTTATGAGTAACACAACACATCGTATGAATCGAATTTTTAGACCAAACAAAAAAACATTTATTATGGCTATGGATCATGGAGCTAACTTTAATGTATTGCCAGCTATGAAGTATCCGGGAAAAATTATAAGAGAGGTTGCAAAAGCTGGTGCAGATGCTTTTTTATCAACAGTAGGTATGACTGATAAATTTGCAGATGATTTCTTAGGTAAAGGAATAATCTTGCGTATTGATGGCGGTGTTTCTTTTTTAGGTGATCGTTCTAAACCGCTTCAGACAGTAGTAACAGCGGAAGATGCTCTTAGATTAGGTGCTGACTCTATCATTACAATGGGTTTCCCAGGATCTAAGTTTGAAAACGAAACACTTAGTGCTCTTTCTCGTAACATAATGGAAGCACACAAATGGAATATTCCTGTAACATCTGAAGCATTACCTCGTGGCTTTGAAGGTGGAGAAGATGCAAGAACTCCAGAAAACATTATTTTTGCTTGTCGTCAAAGTGTAGAGCTTGGTGCTGATATTATTAAGACAGAATACACGGGTGATCAAGAAAGCTTTAAGGAATTAACTGAAAGTGTATATGCTCCTGTTGTTATTTTAGGTGGAGCTAAGAAAGTTCCAGAACGTCAACTTTTACAGGAAATAAAAGATGCTCTAGAGGCAGGTGGTGCAGGTGTTGCCATGGGACGTAATATATGGGGACATGAAAATCCTGCAAAATATGCAGCTGCTATAGCAAAGCTTATCCATGAAGATTGTAGCGTAGATGCAGCTCTTAAAGAGTTGAATTCAATATTCTAGACGAAAAAGGAGGAGATTGAATGAGTAAGTATAGAGTAGGTGTAATTTCTGGTATTAAAGAAATCACAACACATGAGCTAGAACTGAAACAACCTCAAGGAAAACAAGTGCTTATAAAAGTGGATTCTTGTGCAATTTGTACACTTGAGCAACGAATATATGATGGTGTTATGAAAAGATATCCATTTGCTGGTGGACATGAAGTTGCTGGAACAGTAGAAGAGGTTGGTGAAAATGTAAAAAACGTAAAGCCTGGTGATAAGGTTGCAGTACGTTTACTTACATCTTGTGGTGAGTGCTATTATTGTAGAAGTGGCAATGAAAATCAATGTGAGGTGTCCTTTATGACTACCATTCATGAAGGGTTTGGAGGTCCAGGAGGAATTGCGGAGTATATGCTGCTTGATGCAAATAGGGTATATAAAATGGCAGATGATATTGACCTTGCCCATGCCTCGTTAACAGAACCATTGGCCTGTTGCATACATAGTATTAACAATGCATCGATTCAACTTGGTGATGATGTTGTTGTTATTGGTGTAGGAATCATGGGAGCCTTCCATATACAGCTTGCAAAATTAAGAGGTGCAAGGGTAATTGCTTGTGAAGTAGATGAAACAAGACTTGAAGTAGCTAAAAAGCTTGGTGCTGATGTAGTTATTAATTCCAGCAAGGAAAATGCTATTGAAAAGGTAAAAGAACTTACAGAAGGACGGGGAGCAGATGCAGTTTTTTGTACTGTAGCATTAACTGCTCTTGCGGCTGACAGCATTGCTATGACAGGTAAACTTGGCAGAGTTGTAATGTATAGTTCTTTCCATCCAGATAATCCAATAGAACTAAGTGTTAATAAGGTTCATTATAGCGAAATGATTATTACAGGAGCAGTAAATCCAGGAACTTCTGATTTCCTGATTGCAACAAAGTTATTATCTAATAAACTTATAGATGTATCTGATCTGATTTCTGGGATCGAGCCATTTGACCAAGTAGATAAAGCATTTGAAAAGGCATTGGACCCATCAACATATAGAGTTATAGTAAAGTGCAATGAGTAATAAACTTCAAAACAGTTAGAGGATTTGTTAAGGTTGAATCACTATATTTTATGAAAATATGCTCAGTAACTAATATATATCAAGATTATGAGCTATAACATGGCAAAAGCATGAATAAAAGTTTTCCATAGTAGTAATATACGAGCCAACTCAACAAAGTAAATTTAAACATAATATTATAGGCAGAGAATATATTCATGCTTTTATCGTGTGAGCTATAAGGTGTAATCTTGCACTTGCAATTGTTTTATGAGATAATTGGTGCATAAAATATTAATAAAATGGAGTGATATCAACAGATGATTAATGATAATGTTTTAGAAAATCCACGACTAGATTATATAAGAATAGCAAATTATTACTATAAGGCTGGCCTTACTCAAGAAGAAATTGCTAAAAACATGAATATGTCTCGTCAGCGTGTCAATAGAATGCTAAGTAAATGTCTTGAACTTGGTATTGTTAAGATAAGTATTGAAGGTGTTGACGACACATATTTAGGTTTAGAAACCGAACTTGAAAAAAAGTATAACCTGAAAGCAGTGCGTATCTCAGGTAATGTATCAGAAGAAAATGTATATGAAGAAATAGGCAAGGTCGGTGCTCAGTATTTAACAGGACTTATAGGTAAGGGAGATGTTATTGGATTTTCCAGAGGAAGAAGCATATCTGCCTTAGTAGAACATATGCCTGTTAATGAAATTAGTAATATTACTGTTACTCAACTTATGGGTGGTTGGAACAATCAACAAACAAAAATAGAAGTTGATGATATTGTTCGGCGTTTTAGCGAAAAAATAAACGCTACACCTATCGCACTTTATGCACCTGTAGTAGTAAATAATCCTGAATTTCGCAAAGCCATTATGAATGAACCTTTTTTTTGTGAGGCATACCGTGTAATTAAATCCTGCTCTATCGCTGTAGTAGGTATTGGGGATGCAACATATAAGGATAATTCATCTGATATCAAAGGTAAGTACTATGAGTATTATGAGTGCTGTGCTAATAAAAATGCAGTAGGTGAAATATGTGCACGCTTTTTTGATATTAATGGACAACCAGTAAAAACATCGCTTGATGAGCATGTGATTACTGTAGAACTAAAGGATTTTCTTAAAATACCTATGCGTATTGGTGTTGCAGGCTTACAATCTAAAACATCTGCAATTCTTGGTGCCTTAAGAGGTGGATATATCAATTCATTAATCACTGATTTTGATACTGCTCAAATATTATTAAATCAAAAAGATAAATAGCAAAATCACATTGTACTAATTACCTCCTTTATTAATATAGTTACAGCATGTTTAAAGTAGAAGTGATATATATTAGCAAACAAATAAAAGGAGGGGTTTTCATGTCAAATAGTAACATTAATAATCAACAAGGTTCTCTTAGTTTAGTTGCCTGTATTACTATCCTTGTAGGTGGAATGATTGGTAGTGCAATATTTTCTCTTTCAGGAATGACAATATACTATGCAGGACCTGCAGCGATTATTACTTGGATAATGGCAGCGATAGTTTTGCTTATGTATGGTCTACAGGTTGCTGAGCTTTCCACTATTTTCCCAAAATCAGGTGGTGTATTTGTATTTCCATCAAAATCTCTTGGTAAAACAGAAAAACAAGGTAAAATTTGGGGTTGGATTTCTGTTTGGGGGTATATCAATGCCAATATAGTTGGTACAGCTTTTGCAGCTATATACGTAGCCACGTACCTAAGTGTTGCTTTTCCAATATTTGAAGGTAAACAAGTTTTTTTAGCAGTTCTCTCTTGTCTGATTTGTTGCATCCTTAACATACTTAAATTTAGCGTTACAGGTAAGGCTAATACGTTTTTAGTTTCTTTACTAGTAGCTACTATGTTGGTTTTTATAGCTGTCGGTTTATTTGGAGGAAATTGGGATACTTCTTTAATTACTCCTTTTTTTACACAAGGTGTGAAGGGTGGTACGGGTTTCATTAGTGCTATTCCAAATGCTATGTTGGCCTATGGTTCTATAGTTGCTATTGCATTTATGGTTTCTGAAGTTAAAAACCCTAATGTAAACGTTCCTAAATCAGTTTTGATAGCTATGGGAATTGTAGTTTCTTTATATTCTTTGATTATTATTACAACAGTTGGTCTTGTTACAGCTGATTTTCTACATGAAAATCCTGGTATGAGGTTTATTCCTCTTTATGCAGCTGCATTTACTAAATTATCAGCGTTTCCATGGCTTCCTAAAATAATATCTATTTCTGCTGTTCTAGCCCTCCTTACAACAATGCTTGTTCTAATTGCACTTACATCAAGAGCTATTGCAGCTGCAGCAGAAGGAGGCATGCTTCCTAAAGGACTTGCTAAGTTAAATCCAAAAACTGGTGTACCTCTTACAGCTACTATTGTTGTCGGTATTGCAAGTATTGTTATATCATGTTTTCCTCAATTTACAGCTGAAATAGTTAACCTAGGTTCAGTGTTTGCTGCCGTTACTATTTCTATTAACTGTATTTCATTGCTTGTTGCCCGTAAAAAAAATCCATATGTTCAAGGAAATTATCGTGCACCTGGTGGTTCTATACTTCCTATTGTTACACTTATTATTATTGTTTCATCATATATCCCTGGTATTATTAGTGGTGCTTCATTGTGGTACTATACTGCTATTTGGTATAGCGTTGGTGCAGTAATTCTTATGAGTGCTCTTTCACGAATGAAGGAATCGGAAAAGAAAGGGAGTAATGTTAACAGCTAAAAATATATATAAACAATAATTACTTTATATAAAAAGGAAGGGGCTATTAAGGTGAGACTTATTAATGGTAACGATTTTAAAATGGATAATACATGTGTAGCATTTGGTCAATTTGATGGACTACATAGAGGACATCGTGCTGTAATTGATAAACTTATTGAACAAAAGAATAAAAACCTTACATCGGTTATGTTAAGTTTTGACTACAACCCTACAAATATTTTTGGAGTAAATGATGTTATCTATACAGAAGAAGAAAAGCAAATTATTTTAGGTGAAAACCCTCCTGATGTAATGATTTCTTATCCTTTTACTTCAGAAATGGCTGCCATGAAGGCGGAGGTATTTATAAAGGATATTTTGGTGGATCAACTTGGAGTAAAGGTTGTAGTAGCTGGTGAAAACTGTAGGTTTGGTAAAGATTGTAGTGGAAATATAGAAACTTTAAAACATTATGCTTCTATATATGGTTATGATGTTATTTGTTTAGAAACCATCAAAGAGAATGAACAAACAATTACATCTAGTATAATTCGAGAAGCATTTGAGGAAGGTTTTCTTGATAAGGCTAATCACCTTTTAGGACATATCTTTAAAATGTTAGGTGAAGTTGTTCATGGGAAAGCCATAGGGAGAACGGTAGGTATGCCTACAGCCAATCTGGGAGTTCCAAGCAATAAGTTAATACCAAAACATGGGGTATATGCTACTTTATCAGAAATTGATGGTGAGGTGCTCCAAGGTCTTACGAATATAGGGTTGCGTCCATCTGTAGATGATCATAGTTACGTAACGATAGAGACCTTTTTACTTGACTTTTCTAGAAGTATTTATGGAAAAAAAATAACGCTCGATGTTCATTCATACATTAGAGGAGTACAAAAGTTTAAAAATATTGATGAGGTTAAAAACCAGGTGGATAAAGATATTGAGTCCATAAGATCATATCTTAATGCTATCCAGTAATTAACAATAAGGGCTGTAAAAAAAGTGTTAACTTTTATTGCAGCCTTTATCTTTAGAATATAATTTATAAAGGGAGATGAGATAATGAAAGATATGTATTCACCTTTTGTAACCAGTAATTTTATTGTAGGGAGGGGCTCCATAAAGTTTATAAGTCAATTGAATAAAAAGCGGGCTGTGGTAATTTATGATGGAAGAATTATGTCAGATGCTACCAAGGAACAGCTATTAACCCTTGTTTCTGAAAATGGAGGAGAGTGCAGGTTTATTGCGGATATAAGAAACGAACCATATTTTAGTGATATTGTAAAAGCGGCGGATGACATGAATGAATTTAATCCCGACTTAATTATCGCTATTGGAGGAGGTTCTGTACTGGATACAGCTAAAGCTATGCACTTGTTTTATGAGTATCCTGATATGAGTGTAGAGGATTCTCTTATACCATATAACTTGCCCGAACTAGGAAAAAAAGCAATTATGGTTGCCATACCAACCACCAGTGGCACAGGTTCAGAAACAACTTCAGCAGCTGTATTTATTGATCACGAAACAAAAGCCAAACGTCTAATGCTCTCAAATGAGTTAATCCCTGCTTATGCCATTCTTGATGCTGACTTTACAGATACTTTGCCAAAATCAGTAGCATCTCACACAGGTATGGATGCATTAACCCATGCCTTAGAAGCATCTGTATGCGTAACTGCTTCTCCAATGGTGGTTTCGATTGCAATTAGTGCTGCTCTTGATATACTGGAAAATCTAAAAATTTCAGTTTTAGGCAATGAAGATGAAAAACTCAGTGCTAGAGAGGCCTGTCATGTAGCTGCAAGTCTTAGTGGTGTTGCAATTACCAATTCATGTGCTGGACTTGCACATGGCTTTGATCAGCCTGGAGCATATTTTGATCTTCCACATGGTATGGTGTGTGGTTTATTGCTACCATATACAACTGCTTTTGCAAGTCCTCATCCATCTTATGCTAAACTTGCAAAACGATTAGGACTAAAAGGGGATAGTGAAAAAGAATTATGCCAAAATTTAGTTGATTATCTTGTGAACTTCAATAAAGCTATAGGGATTCCCTTAAGTTTTGCAGAAGCTGGTATAGATGAGGAAATATTTTTTGATAAACTAGAGGACTTTGCTACTCTGGCAATTTCAGCAGTGGCTACAAAACTATCACCTAAAATTCCATCTCTTGAACAGGCAAAAGAGTTACTTAAAAATGCATATTATGGAAACAAGCCTTTTATATCATCTGAGGTATAACAAAATATATTGTTAATAAAAGTTAACATAAAACTTTTTTAAAAATAATTAATATATTTATCTTGGGATTGGAAATTTGGATTTTCCTATGCTTTACAATAATTTCTTGGTTCCTCACTACTCTTTGAAAACTAAACACCAAGTACATTTAAACTCAATCTTTACTCTCAAATCAAAGTGATGAAGATTACGATACTTATAGGCTCTATGTTTAACTTATTATTACCTTCTGTAAGACTATTAGACATCTTAAAATCATCGTAGGTTTTCAATCCGATCACCACCTTATTTTGTTGTATTGGACATATTTCATAATAATTGGTGTATCGGATTTTTTATACTTTTTTTACTAGTATTTTTCCAAGCTGTTTTTTAAAATTCTAAATATCTTATAAGAATCGTCGTTGAACCATGAATATTGTAATCATAATTGTAATTTTTCAAATAAATATTCCAGATAATAAAAGGGGTTTAGGCTGTTAACCTTAGTCTTTTCTACCAGATTATATATAATAGCGCTTTAAACCTCACCACTATTTAATTATTTACCTATGGACAATAATAAAAATAGAAGACATTATGAATCTATGGAGGTTATTGTTAAAACTACTTTAGAGGCAATGTTACAATAAATAATTTTTTTAAATAAAGAACATATTAACTTATCATTAAAAAGGAGGATGTGGAATCATTATGAGGACATTAAAAACTCAATTTATAGTTATATTTACTGTGCTTATACTTGGTTTAACAGCAACACTAGGATTTGTAACAGTAAGAATGGTTAGTAAAAATTTGATAGAGAGTTGCTATGGAGAGTTGCGCTTATTGTCTGAGGAAAGAGCTGACTACATAAAATCTATAGTTGATGGTCATATATTTTATATAGAAGCTATAGCACAAAATAACAAAATTATTAACGAAGATATTCCTTGGGAGGAAAAGGTATCCTATTTTGAGGAGGAAGCTAAAAGAACAGGCTATATTCAGTATTCCTTTGCTGATAAAAATGGGGATGCAATAGTATTTAATCAACAAAGAGATGCCCTAAATATTAAGAATGAAGATTATTATCAAAAAGCGATGTCTGGCAAATCATCTATATCAGATATTATTATAAGCGATGTAACCAATGAGCCGATAGTGATAGTTGCATCTCCAGTTATAAAAAATAATGAAATTTATGGAGTTTTTTATGGGGTAAAAGAAGGAACTTTTTTATGTGATATCGCTAGTAATGTTAAATATGGTGAAACTGGTTTTCAGATTATTATAAACCATAAAGGAACAACAATCGGTCATGCTAATAGAAACCTAGTTATAAATCAAAGTAATATTATACAGAATGCTAAAGAAAATCCTTCTTTTCAAAGTTTAGCAGATTTGATAGAAAACACTATTTTAAAAAGAGAAGTTGGTAATGGAGATTATGAATATGAAGGAATAAAAAATGCAGTTGGTTTTTCTCCTATAGAAGGGACTCCATGGATTATAGTTTTTGGATTAGAAATCGATGAAGCATTAAGGGAAGTAAAGGCCTTCAACAATCTTTTTATAATACTCTCTATAATTATATTGCTAGTTGGTGTCATAATTACTTATTTTGTTAGTAGTAAAATAACCAAGCCTATCGTGTCTATTACAGATAAAATTAATCAATTAGCCAACCTAGACTTTACTATAAATGGTGATGTTAACGCTGATAAATATTTTAATCGTAAAGATGAAATTGGTAGTATGACAAGAGCATTAGAAGAAATGCGGGATAATATTGCAAAGTTTATCATGAAAACTTCAGGATCATCAGAAAAAGTAGTTGAAACATCAAAAAAGCTAACGGTTATATCTAGTCAATCAGCTATGTCAGCAGAAGAAGTGGCTAAAACTGTTGAGAATATTGCTGCAGGTGCAAATAGCCAAGCTAAAGATACGGAAGTATCTGCTTTAAGTGTAGAAGAAATGGGAACTTTATTAGAAAAAAATAAAGACTATACAAAGAAATTAAATAACACAGCAAAAGATATTGAAAAAGAAAAAGAAGAAGGCTTTAGTATATTAAAAGATCTTGTACTAAAGACAAAAGAAAGCAACATAGCGTCAGAAGATATCTATGAAGTTATACTAAGTAATAATCAAAGTGCAGAAAAAATTGAAGAAGCAAGTACCATAATTCATTCTATAGCAGATCAAACTAATTTACTGGCCCTAAATGCAGCTATAGAGGCGGCCCGTTCAGGAGAGCAAGGCAGAGGCTTTGCAGTAGTAGCAGAAGAAATTAGAAAATTAGCAGAACAGTCTAATAACTTTATAGTAGAAATAAAAACATTAATAGTAGAATTAAAAACAAATTCTCAAAACGCAGTAAATAAAATGAATGAAGTTAAAGGGATTTCGGTGGAACAATCACAAAGCGTAAATCAAACAGAAGAAAAATTTAAAAGAATAGCTAATTCTATAGAAGTAACTAATGATATAATTAAAAAACTTAATGAATCAGCAGAAGCTATGAATGAAAAAAAATCTAAACTGATAGACTTAATACAAAATCTATCTGCTATTGCACAAGAAAATGCAGCTGGCACTGAGGAAGCTTCAGCATCTATAGAAGAGCAATCAACAAACATAGAAAAAATATCAAATGCTAGCGAAGACTTAGCCCATATTGCCGAGGAATTACAAAGTATTATTAGTAAATTTAAGATTTAATTGACAATAATGCCCTTCAGCAGTCTGGATCTTAACCTAAAAAAAGAACTCTACAGAAAATTGTAGAGTTCTTTTTTTATCACGTCGCAACGACCTACTCTCCCAGGCAGTCTCCCGCCCAGGCCCATCAGCGGTTAAGTAGGCAGCTGAAATCTTTGATTTCTTGCTGGTCAC
>NZ_FNFP01000018.1 GCF_900100845.1 Natronincola ferrireducens
GACCGTGGATACCAATACACTTCAAATGGGTTTAAACATAAGGTAGAAGCAGCAGGAATGACGCAAAGTATGTCACGTGTAGGAAAGTGTATTGACAATGGGCCAATGGAAGGTTTTTTTGGAACTCTAAAATGTGAAAAGTATTATCTCAATAAATACAATACCTTCAAAGAGCTAAATGAGGCGATAGATGAATACATTCATTTCTATAATCATAAGAGATTACAAAAGAAATTAAGCGACCTTAGCCCGATGGAATTTCGAGCTGTGGCCGCTTAGATTAGTTTTTATTATTTCCACTGTCTACTTGACAGGGTGCAGTTCAAATCTTCAAAGGGTGCTTTTTATTAGTTTTCCGTATAATTTTCTAATTGCTTTAGTACTTCCTCTAACTCCTGAATATATCTTCCATACTCTCCCCAATTTCCTTCCCGCAAAGAACGGTTGGCATTTTCAAAGGCTTCATTAGCCTTCTGGATAAGACTTTCTACTGTATCTTCTATACCAGCATCAACTGGGGGTTGTGTAGGTTTTTCAGGTGTCTCTGTTTCCTCTTCTCCCTCCTCTTGGGATGGTGATGGAGAAGAAGTAGATTTTCCAAATATCCTTTCTAAAGCAAGGTCTAAGGTTTTTTCCATCACAACTTGATCACGATAGGCTACAATTACCTTTTTTACTTCTGGAAGGCTGTTTTGTGTAGCTGCCCTAATATATAGGGGTTCTACATATAAAATGGAATCCTCGATAGGGATAACTAACAGGTTTCCTCTAATTACCTGGGAGCCCCCCTCCCCCCAAAGGGTTAGGTTTTGAGATATTTGTGAATCTCCGTCGATTCTGTTCTCTATCTGCATTGGACCATAGATATTTTCATCCTTGGGCAATCTATAAAGAATTAATTCTCCATAATTTTCTGTATCATTTCTAGCCATGAGAATAGCTGTCATATTAGGCATTCTGTTGGGTGTATAGGGAACCGACAGGACAAACTCCTCTTTTGCCTTTCCAGGAAGCTTCATAATCATATATTGAGACTCTATTTCCTGTTCCCCTCCAGCATATTTTTCCTTTGCTATATTATAAACCTCTTCTCCTGCATAGAACATGGTTGGATTGGTAACATGATAGGTCTCATATACCTCTGCCTGTATGTCAAACAGTACTTGAGGGTATCTAATATGATTTTTTAACCCTTCTGGCATTTCCTCCATACTTTTGAAAAGCTGAGGGAATATATTACTGTAGGTTTTGATAACCGGATCCTCTTCATCGGAAATATAATAATTGGTATCACCATTATAGGCATCTACTACCACCTTTACAGAGTTTCTAATATAGTTGTTTCTTCCCCCCATATAGGGTGTGGCATAGGGATAGTTACCGGTGATGGTATAGCCATCGATGATCCAATATAGTTTTCCTTCCTTTATAACAATATAAGGATCATCATCATAATGGATAAAGGGAGCAATCTTGTTTACTCTATCTAATACATTTCTATGGCGGATGATTTTACTCTCCGATGTAATACTATTAGATATCAATAGCTTTAAGCTTCTCTCCTGTAGGGTGTATAATAGTCTGTTGAAACCTGCCAAAGGAATTCCTGCCGTCCCTTCATAGGTGGTCTCAGCACTGGACTCTCCTCCTAAGGGATAATCAAATTCCTTTTCCTTTGTGTTAATAACAATATAGTTATTGGTTAATTCTCCAAAATAAATTTCCGGCCTTTCAATGGTTATATCAACCGTGCTTACCGGGGGAATATTTCTAATCAATAGCTCAGGTTGCCCTTGACTAGTAACAGCGTTAACCGGAGATAAGGCAACCCCATATCCATGGGTGTACTTTAAATGCTGGTTAATCCAAGTTTTAGCATTATCACTTAATCTGGTTTGATCCAGCTCCCTAGGAGCTAAAAAGACCTGAGTATACTCTCCATTAATCATGTATCTATCGATATCTACGTCCAAAAACTGATAATAGGGTCGAATAGCCTGTAGTTGGTTATAGGATTCTATAGTAGGTCGATAATCATTGATTCTAATATTATTTATGGTTTCTTCATTATTTTGTAAATCTTCGGCAGTTAGGGTATTATTTACATCAAAATCTCTGATGGTGACATCCCCCAGTCCATAGGCCTTTCTTGTATAATTTATATTGTTTGCAATATAAGGTGTTTCTTTTGCAATAACATTGGGGTCTACCATCAGTTTTTCCACACCTATGGCTACGAAGTTTCCTAAAACGGTAACAACAATTAACATAGCCGGCACCACAAACGCCTTCTTCCAAGCCCTTTTGAAGTAACCGTAGATTAGGGCTACAGATGATAATAGGGCAATGACCATCTGTACCCTATAGAGAATCAAGGTTACATGGATGTCTGTATACCCAGCACCATATACGGCCCCTGTGGTGGAGTAAAGCAAATTATAGGCGGCAAGATAATGGTTTGCTGCTATAATGATAAAAAATAAAATTCCAATAACTGTTAGTTGTTTAATCCCTAGCTCAGTAAATCCCTTTATAAAGCTCTTATTCCATTTCGTTTCCTCTTCAGAGGTATAATAAGTAGGTTGCTTTATAACAAACATAATGACGTAAAAAATAAAGGTTACTAAAACCAAGGATACTAATAAGCCTATTAAAGCACTTAATAATTGTTCCAGTACGGGTAATTTAAAAATATAAAAAGAAATATCTTTTTGAAAAATTGGATCTGTTATAGCAAATTCTTCGGCATGGAAGTAGTTTAGAAGATTAAACCACAGCCTCCCTGCTGTTGATGAGGCGGTAATAAAGCCTAGAACAACAGAAGGTATGATAAGAATTTTATTGATCCTTTTTTCACTCAACCCTACTTCATAAACTTGTGTCTTTTTATAATAGTCCTTTTTTAAAACAATTAAGTAAACATAATAAAGTATAGTGGCTACAATAAAAACAGGTACACCCAATGTTAGTTGGGTTTTTAGCTTTGTTAAAAATACTTCTTCATAGCCTAGCTCACTAAACCACTGGTAATCTGCAATAAAATTAATAATTTCTGTAAAAAACATTACAAAAACAAAAAAAGCTACAGATACAGAAGCTATTAATATTTTTTTCCTTTTATTCATTTACTTCACCATCCTTTTTTGTAAAAACCAAATTCCCATAGTATTTCTAATATTATTATACTATGGGAACTCCCTTTTTACAAATTATTGATTTAGTTTCATATCCCCCAGCTTAATCCATCCTTTTTTTCTCATATGCTGGGATATTAATAGGGTTAGTATGGCTGGTAAAATAAAGTGTAAAAGAATTACCTTTAACAAAACAGTTGTCGATGGATTTCCTTGCTCTGTAACCATTTTTGCAAAGGTGCCAAATTGACCAACTAATCCACTGGTACCCATCCCAGCACCTATACTGTTGTTTTCCATTTTAAATATAGTAGTGGCCAAAGGCCCAAGAATACCACTGGTCAATGTGGGGGGTATCCATATTAAAGGGTTTTTAATAATATTAGGAACCTGAAGCATACTGGTTCCTAGGCCTTGGGCAATAAAACCTCCAAAGCCATTTTCTTTGTAACTGGCCACACCAAAGCCTATCATTTGAGTAGCACATCCCACCACTGCAGCCCCTGCTGCTAAGCCATCTAATCCAAGGGAAATAGCTAAAGCTGCACTGCTGATGGGTAGAGTTAAGATCATTCCCATTAAGGCTGAAACTAAAATCCCCATAGGGATTGGATGGATTACGGTAAGACTATTGATCATTTGTCCTAATCCCGTCATTAAAGCTGCTACAGCAGGACCTATAAAATTACCGGCAAGTCCTCCAGCTATAATCGTAAAGGCAGGAATCAGTACAATATCCACTTTTGTTTTACCAACTATTAGCTTGGCTACTTCTGCACCTATTAAAGCTGCCACAAAAGCCCCCACCGGCTCCCCTACTTTTATGCTATAGACGCCTGCCTCTGTTAAAAAAATAGTATTTGCTCCTATAGCGCCAGTTGCTATTGAGGCAAATATTCCCAAAGAAGGTGCCCCTACAGCAAAGGCTACTCCAGCCCCTATTGCTGGTCCCATCAGAAATTGCGTTATTTGTCCAAAGACTGTTAATGTAGGAAGGTCTGCTAACTCTCCTATTTGTTTTAAAATTAATCCTATTATTAACGATGAAAATAAACCTAACGCCATTCCGTTTAATGCCTTTGTAAAATATTCTCTAATAGAAATTCTTTCTTTATTAATGTTCATTGATACCCCCTCTTTCCTGTATTTTTTATTGACCTATCCCACCTCTACTTAAATCCCCTTAGCTTATTTCTAACATTCCCTCTAGGGATTTTAATGCTTTTCTTCTAATCCCTTCTTCTACAAAAATCTCTTTTTCTTCATTTAATAAAGCTAGATAAATATCCCTTAAGGTTGTTTTTTTCATATTAAAACAAATCAATGCTGGGGATAGTAAATGAAATTTTTTGTTTGGATTGTTTTTTCTTAGTTGATGTAATACGCCCATTTCTGTGCCTATAATAAAGCTGTTGTTATTAGACTCTCCAGCAAATTTTATTATTTCTGATGTACTGCCTACAAAGTCTGCCTTGGCTACAACTTCAGGAGGGCATTCAGGATGTGCTAGTATAAGGGCCTCTGGATGTCTAAGTCTAACAAGATCTACCTCCCCTTCCCTTACACGATGATGGGTAATACAAAAACCCTCCCAAGAAATCACTTGTTTTTCTGGTATCTTTTTATCTATATAATCTCCAAGATTTTTATCAGGAATAAAAAGCACCTTTTCACCTGGAAGGCTTTTAACAATTTTAACAGCGTTAGAGGAAGTGCAACAGATATCACTTTCTGCCTTTACTTCAGCTGAGGAATTAACATAACATACCACTGGAATGTTAGGATACTGACTTTTAAAATCCTTTAATTTTTCCACATCAATCATCTCTGCCATAGGACATCCCGCATCATAAACTGGTAATAATACCTTTTTATTAGGTAAAAGCATTTTTATGCTTTCTGCCATAAAGTGCACACCACTTAACAGTATTATGTCTCCATTAGTTTTGACAGCCTCTTGACTTAATTTTAAATAATCTCCTACAATATCTGCTATTTCTTGTATTTCAGGTATTTGATAATTGTGGGCAAGGATAACAGCATTTTTTTTCTTCTTTAACCGTTGTATCTCCTGTATCATTTCCTTTTCCGTCATATCTAAATCCATAATATCTATCCTTTCCTATCAATTGTTTTTATTGTTTTTACAGGTGTCTTGTCACCTGTTAGTAAAAAATATATCATACTCTTATTCATTTATCAAGTAGCCTTTTATCATAAGGGCTTGCTTCATCTTTTTAAAGGCTTTTTCATCCGGTACCTCCACTGTGTGAATATGGACTCCCTCCGTCAAGGAAGAGAGAGGTTCTGCTTTATCGTTTTTTATCTTTTGTATAAATTCCTCTAACTCATTTTTGTAGCTAATATCTAATATTCCCTTTATTTCTCCATAAATAGAATGTTCTACGATGACATCTACTATTTTAGCTCCATGATCAATCATAATCTGCAATTCTTCCTTCATCTCTTCATAGGTGGTATGCTTTGTCACAATGGTTTTGATTAGCTTTGTTGTATCCCTTTTAAGCATAACGTATCCTTGGGGTGTAGCTATAATATTTATCCCTTGAGCCCTAAGCAAGGCTATATCTTGGACAATTACCTGTCTAGACACTTGAAAGCAACTGGCCAATTCAGTGCCTTTGATAGGTTTATTTTCCTCCTTCAGCTTCTTAACAATGGCTTCTCTTCTTTCATTGCTGTTCATTTTATCATCCTTTTCTACTATTGTCTTTTTCTTTTGATTTTTTCAAATATCGGTAAATACTTGCTTGGGAGCACTTAAGGCTTTGAGCAGCATATTTTACGGCACCCTTAAGAATAAATATGCCTTTT
This sequence comes from Natronincola ferrireducens, assembly GCF_900100845.1. NCBI lineage: Bacteria > Bacillati > Bacillota > Clostridia > Peptostreptococcales > Natronincolaceae > Natronincola > Natronincola ferrireducens. The sequence continues at coordinate 5,970 of NZ_FNFP01000018.1, forward strand.
TCATGCATCAAATCTACAATTTCAAGCTTTTCTTCCGGCAAAAGACGCTCTATTGGCATACCCCGTTGAGAAATTATCTTTTCAAGAATATCATCAACCACATCCTCCATAGAACTGTGAAAGCTTTCTATATCATTATCTATAGCCTCAACAGGTGCTGTTTCATGGTTGTAGAAATATTTCTGTTCTACGTAATTATCAGGGTGACAAAGCTTTAAAACATTTTGAATAAGACTCTGATACCTGCTGTCGTCAAAGTTTATACACAACAAACCAATCAGATTTTCATAGCTGTCCTTTATAAAAAATGTACAGGTTCTCAACATTTTTCCTTTGGGTGAAAGTGCAGCGTTATATACTATGTAGTTTTGATTTCTATATACACCTTTTGATATGGCTTCAAGAGAATTTTTGCTGAGGGGGGCTCCAATGCTTCTACCGCTTATATGTCCATTGGCAATTGCAATTATTGAACCACTTTTGTCGGCAAAATCATGCAATGCAACCTCATGGTCTGGCCCTAGAGTGACTCCCAAAAATTCCACCAGTTGAATGTAGTGTTTTAAATAGCTATGGGTCATAAAATTACTCCATTTCTTGTTATTTTATATTATTTTATCATACTAATAAAATTTTTCAACTATGAAACAGTTTTATTATCCGTTGGAAATTTATTTTATAATTTATAGCATTTAAGAAAATTTTTAGTGGTTTTTGTGGAAATATTTTAAATAGAATTGACATTTTTTTGTTGGAGTGATAATTTATTATTATAGTGATAATATATTATCATCAACGATTAAGAGGGTAGAAGGGTAGAGTGGATGTCCCCAAGCTTGATGTTGTCATCCAAATACCGCCAGGCCTATTAAGTAGGATACCCAGAGAAATTTTTTAAAACAATTTTTGGAGGTGTTTTAGTTATGGCAGTAAAGTATATTCCAGAACCATTTAGAATTAAAATGGTTGAACCAATCAAAATGCTCACAAGAGAAGAACGTAAACAAAAAATCAAAGAGGCAAACTATAACCTTTTTAACCTTAAAGGTGAAGATGTTTACATTGACCTTTTGACAGACTCCGGAACAAATGCAATGTCAGATAGACAATGGGGGGGAGTTATGCACGGTGATGAGGCTTATGCAGGATCATCAAGTTATTTTAAACTAGTTGAAGCAGGTAAAGACATTTTTAATTATGGTTACATACAGCCTGTTCATCAGGGCCGTGCAGCTGAAAAGGTTTTGTTTCCAACATTCCTGACAAAAGGCAAATTTGCTATTTCAAATATGTTTTTTGACACAACAAGGGCACACGTTGAGCTTGCTGGGGCAAGAGCTATTGACTGTGTTATTGAAGAAGCTAAAAACCCATCACACCGTTGTAAGTTTAAAGGTAACATGGATGTTAAAAAGATGGAAGAAATCATCCTTGAAAAAGGTGCTGAAAACATTGGTCTTGTTGTTATGACAATCACAAATAACTCAGCAGGTGGTCAGCCTGTTTCAATGGCTAACCTAAGAGAAACAGCCATTATATGTAAAAAATACAATATTCCTTTCAACATTGACGCTGCTCGTTATGCTGAAAATGCTTACTTTATAAAAAGAGATGAAGAAGGCTATCAGGATAAATCAATAAAACAAATCATTAGAGAAATGTTTAGTTATGCTGATATGTTCACAATGTCTGCAAAAAAAGATACAATCGTAAATATGGGGGGTCTTATTGGTGTTAAAGATGCTGAAAGCCCACTAATTCTTAAAATTAAAGCTAACTGTATTTCATATGAAGGTTTCTTTACCTATGGCGGTCTTTCTGGTCGTGATCTTGAGGCACTTGCTATCGGCCTTTACGAAGGTATTGATGAGGATTATCTCAGATACAGAAATGGCCAGATGGAGTATCTTGCATCCCGTCTAGACGATGCAGGCATCATCTATCAAGCTCCTATTGGTGGTCATGGGGCATTTATCGATGCAAAAGCCATATTCCCACAAATTCCTTACTATGAATTCCCGGGTCAGGTTCTTGCTATTGAGTTGTACATAGAAGCAGGTATCCGTACATGTGATATTGGTTCTTACATGCTTGGTAACGATCCAGATACAAAGGAACAATTGCAGGCTGACTTTGAATTTACACGTCTTGCTATTCCACGTCGTGTTTACACTCAGGCACATTTTGATATCATGGCTGATGCTATCATTGCAGTACGTGACAGAGCCCATGAAATCAAACATGGTTATAAAATTACCTGGGAGCCACCAATTCTTCGTCACTTCCAAGCTTTATTGGCTCCAATAGAAGAATAATTAGTGAATACTGCAAAAACTAAAAAACTCCACAATCAGTGGAGTTTTTCTTTCACGTCGCAACGACCTACTCTCCCAGGCAGTCTCCCGCCCAGGCCCATCAGCG
>NZ_FNFP01000019.1 GCF_900100845.1 Natronincola ferrireducens
GTTGTACCTCCAATGGCAAACATCCAAATATCCTTTGTCCTTCTTGCAGCACTGGCATTAAAGCTCCCCTCTGACCTTTGTATTCCTCAATAACTCTTTCCAGCTTTTCAAAATTTTCCTCTGTCAAAATATTTTTAGCCATAATGTCCCTCCTTTTTTTGATAATTTATTATAAATTTCAAAATTTTTATCTTGAAATTTTTTTAAATTTGAAAATCATTATTAATAGATATTTGTTATTATGTAAAAATATGTTAAACTTTTAACTTTTAATTTCAAAAAATTTTTTATTGCATAATAATTATACCTCAGCCCTAAATAAAATTCAATCCTGAAACTTCTTGTATTTTCCTAATTATCTAGATAATGTCTATTTTTCAGGCTATTTAACAAAATAATTTTAATATTCTTTATTTTTATTCGTTACTTTAAAATAGTTATTCCATTTTATTTTTCCTTAATTCAGCTGCCATCATTATTTTTTAGTCATTATGTAAACTATAGATCAGGAGTATATTTTGTCTATTTATAGGATTGTTTTGGTTTTATTGATAATATTTCTTTATTGATAGTTTTTCTATTGTTTTATTGCTTTAATTGCTTATTGATTATCCATCATATAATTCTACCTATGCAACTAGTTTTAGCAACACTATTGTTGTTTTTACCTCTAGCTATTTAAATTCATACCTTCTCTTTACTAATGCCTTAATATCGAGACCTATCTCTTCATTTCTCCAACCTTTCTATCAGTAATTTTCTTTTTACCCTTGCAATTTACCATAGCCTAAACTAAAAAAGAAATACCATATTGGAAGTATGGCATTTCTTTCTCTTATTGTATTTCTATTTGAAATGGTGCTATGACCCGGTCCATTATACCAGTTACATGGGAAATCAAAACCCCATAGTTAATGATTGGCACATTTTGTCCTCTGGCTTTATTAATTCTTGCCATCATTTCCCTACGATTTTGCATACAGGCTCCACAGTGAACAATCAAGCTATATTCTGAAAGATCTTCCCTAAAACTGTTTCCGGAAACCCAATGGAAATCCAAGCTTTCTCCAGTTTCCTTTTCCAGCCAGCGGGGAATTTTTACAGTTCCAATGTCATCTTCCTGTCTATGATGAGTACATCCCTCTACTATTAAAACCCTATCTCCTTTTTTTAATTTTTTAATAGCCTTCACTCCCTCCACCAATTGTCGTAGATCCCCCTTGTATCGAGCAAACAATATTGAAAAAGAGGTTAAAGCTATCTCAGGTGGAACAATTTTAGATACCTCTGCAAAGGCCTGAGAATCTGTAACAACCAGTTTTGGTGGATTTTTAAGACTACCTAAAGCCTCTTGAAGCTCCGTTTCCTTACAGACAATCATAAAGGCATCATGATCTAATATATCTCTTATTACTTGAACTTGGGGCAAAATCATTCTACCCTTAGGAGCAGAGGTATCAATAGGGGTAACCAATACTACTGTATCTCCTCTTTCAACCAATCCTCCCATTAAAGAAACTTCTATATCCTTTGGTGCAGCAGCTATGATCCTTTCCTTCAGCTTATCTATCCCCTCATTGGTTTTAGCACTTACCAGTACAGTAGGAGTAGAATTTGTTTTCTCCACCACTTCTTTTGGATTTTTTATAATATCCCACTTATTATAGACAATTATAGTTGGAATGTCCTTCTCTTTTATAGTAGTTAGAAGTTCTTCCTCAAAAGTGCCTATTCCAGTTTCTAGGTTTGTAACAATTAAAGCTAAATCAGTTTTATTTAAAACTTCCTTTGTTTTTTGCGTTCTTAATTCTCCTATAACACCTTCATCATCAATACCAGCTGTATCAATAATCAAAACTGGGCCAATAGGCAGTATTTCCATAGTCTTATAGACAGGGTCCGTGGTGGTGCCTGGTATATCAGATACAAGGGCAGTATCTTGGTTTGTTAAGGCATTAATTAGACTTGATTTCCCTGCATTTCTTCTTCCAAATATAGCGATATGAAGGCGATTCCCTCTCGGGGTATTGTTCATCTATTGTACCTCCTCTGGAGAAATTTTTAGATATTTAGGCAGCTTTCTCCCAGATTCCTTCACTGCCCTAAAGGCAGATTGTAAATCAATCATATTCTTATTACTGTAAATTTGATAGTTGCTTCGATATTTTGCTGGTGTAGATATTAACATAATTGTATTTGCTCCTGCTTGTAACGCCTTTGTCTGACCATCAGGGTCTATGGAGGCCAGAGCAGTGGTGGCAGGTAGAAAAACATTTTTACAGACCAATCTTGTTATAGCCACAGCTCTTAAGGTCATTTCTACACTCCCCTGTGGGTATAGCTCAAAGGGAGTTCCTTTAGCTGGGATAAAGGGTCCTATCCCAATCATATGAATGGCCATATCTTTAAAAAATAAAATATCTTCAGCTATATCCTCTGGTCTTTGTCCTGGTAAACCAATCATATTGCCGGATCCATTTACATAACCCAACTGCCGAAGCCCCTTAGAACATTTAAGTCTTTCATCAAAATCGTCATCAGGGTGAATAAATTTAAAAATATCCTTATTTGTGGTTTCAATTTTCAATAAAAAATTGTTGGCTCCTGCTTCCCTCAAGGTTTCATAATCTGTAAATGACCGTTCTCCTATACTTAAGGTAATCATCATCTTCGTTTCCCTTTTAATCCGTCGAATTAATTTTACTAAAATTTCTGTGGTATAATAATCATCTTCTCCTGACTGTAGTATTACGGTTTTAATTCCCCAGCTATGGAGCTGATGAATCACCTCCATAATTTCCTCTTCCTCCATACGATAGCGTTTTGGAACAGTACAGCCTCTTCTAATACCACAGTAATTGCAGTTCTTCTTACAATGATTTGAAAATTCAATAGCTCCTCGAATTTCAACTACATCTCCAACAATTTCCTTCCGCATTTGATCTGCCGTTTGAAAAATCGCCTCTATTTCATTTTTGCTTTCGGTTTTAAGGAGATAAGTAATTTCCTCCTTAGTGATATCTAAGTCCTCCTCTATTTTACTCATGATATCCCTAAAGGTGTGGGTGATGATATTCTTTTTTAAGCTTTCCATTAATCCAGACAGTTTGCGGGATTCATAGGGATGAATTTCCTTAAAGCTAAGATTGTTTTCCTTAAGGGTATTTTCTACTAATTGTCGGTCTTCTTTTGCAATTGCAATAGATGTACTACAGATAGACCCATACTGAATAGGTGTTGGGACAAGGTCTGTATGAATTCCTTGGGACTTTATAACCCTATCTGCATTTAGCATTTCGCTGGTTGAGTAACATATTATGATATATTTTTCTTTCGATGCTTTCATATTATCGGCCTCCCTCTCCCACTTGGCTAAAAATAGAGATCTCTTTTTCCTTTTTGTATTTCTTTTAGCCTTTGTAATGTGATACTTTTAATTTTAGGATTTTGTATTTCCTCCAAAGCTTTACGAATCAAAGCTTCACCCTGTTTTTTTGTTTCATCTGAAGCACAATCTATTAAATTTTCCTTAAAAGTTAAAATAGCATTTGGTTGACAGAATTCGTGGATATGGGCATCCTTTGCCAGTTCCATAAAAGCCTCTCCAGTTCTATTGGCTCGATAACAGGCTGTACAAAAACTCGGTAGGTGCCCCTGTCGACAAATCACCTGCAACATTTCATCCAAAGAGCGTTCATCACTAGTCTGAAATTGAGTTGCTTCTCCATCATCCTGTTGATAACCACCTGGACTTGTTTTAGAACCCGCAGATATTTGGGACACCCCTAGATTCAGCAACTCATCCCTTAAGAAGGCCGCCTCTCTGGTGGACAAAATAATACCGGTATAGGGTACGGTTAATCGATAAACGGCTACTATTTTCTTCAAATCCTTATCAGAAACAGGGTAAGGGGCTGCCTCTAGAGCTGAATCATTCGCCGGTCTTAACCTAGGAATAGAGATGGTATGGGGTCCCACACTATAGTTTTCCTCCATGTATTGAGAGTGCATTAACGTAGCCAGTACATCAAATTTATAATCATATAATCCTAATAGTACCCCTATACCAAAGTCGTCTATCCCCGCCTCTAAAGCTCTTTGTAAAGCAGTTAATCTATAATCATAATCAGACTTAGAACCTGATGGATGCATTTTTTTGTAGGTATCACGGTGATAGGTTTCCTGGAATATCTGATAAGTTCCTATACCAGAAGCCTTCAATTTTTTAAAATCATTTACCTCCATAGGAGCTGCATTTACATTTATTCTTCTTATATCAGCCCTCTCATAGATGGCCTTTACCCCATTTATAATGTGATCTATATGGGTTTTACTATTATCCTCTCCACAAACCAGCAATACCCTTTTATGTCCTTGCTTTTCAATTATTTGAGCTTCATGAACAATTTCTTCAACATTTAAAGTTTTCCGATGGAGGTTTTTGTTGGCAACCCTAAAACCACAATATAAGCAATTATTTGTACACTCGTTACTTGTATAAAGAGGTGCAAATACAACAATTCTTTTCCCATAAATTTTAATTTTTACATCTCTAGCTGCGTGAAATAAAGCTTCAAGTAAATCTTCATCTTCAATCTGCAAAAGAATAGCAGCTTCTTCTAGGGTCAGTCCATAACAGTCCCTAGCTTTTTCTATAATTTCTAAAGTTTCTTCTTTGGATACCCCATTTCCACCTTCCAACAGTCGGTAAATTTCTTCTTCGTTAATGATTTTTTTCGTATCCATCCTATATCCTCCTTAATTAAGTAGTTTAAATGCTGAAGAAAAGGTTGATATTAAGCAATTATTTCTGAATTAATGCACTTTTCACTGAAACCCCTTGAAGTCTTCCTAATTTTCCTGTCATGGCTCCTATTTGGTCTGTTGTCCCGTCTACAATTGTAGAAATCACACTTAGCTTTTTTTCCTTATAGGGGACCCCCATCCTTCCAACAATAATATCTCCAAAACTACTGAGAAGTTTATTAACCATATCAACACTTTCTTTGTCTTCTATAAGAATTGCAACTACTCCTATTCTACTTTCCATACAAAGTTCTCCCTTCGCAATAGATAATTGTCTATTATTTAAAACGATTTTATGCAACAAAAAAAACTCTCCAAAGGTAGGAAAGTCCCCTTTTGCTCAGAAAAATCCTTGCAGTTAGCATCATGTTGATCTCCTCCTAATGAATACAATCCACCAGTTAGAGTTTTTAGTTTTAAATTTTCAGTTCCTAATATTTTTTTGTTATCATATGTTAATTGAATTTAGTAAATATCATTTCCTTATAATTAGGTGAGTGAAGGTAGGAAAACCACCTCCACTCCTTTATTTTATTTATTCATTCTCTTTAGCCAATATCGGCCATAACTACTTCAACAACCTCTTCATTGTCAACGGAATATCCTTCTCGTGCCCTATAATGGGTGTGCAGGAGTTTATGGGCTTTATGGCTATTTGGTTTTTCTAAATATTCATCATACAGTTTCTTAATCATTGGATTTTGATGGGATTTACGATATTCCCTCACTGTATCTTCTTCGTATAAAGCCTTTGCTCGCTCCACTCTTATATCACAATCCATTTTCACCCTAGCTGATACATGGGGCTGACCACCTCCGGTTACACAGCCACCACTACATCCCATGATTTCAATGAAATGATATTCCTTCTCTCCAACCTTAATCATATCTAACACCTGGGCTGCCATGGCAGTTCCATGGACAACAGCTATTTTAATTGTATTGCCCCCCAATGTTACCTCTGCCTCTTTGATTCCCTCGACACCTCGAACATTGGTATACTCGATATTTTGTAAATCTTCACCCTCTAATACATCTGCTACAGTTCTAAGAGCTGCCTCCATAACGCCTCCGGTAGCACCAAATATAGCTGCCGCTCCAGTATATTCCCCTAGGGCTGGATCAAATTCTGCATCCTCCAGCTTCATAAATTCAATTCTCGCCTGCTTAATCATTTTACCCAATTCTCTTGTTGTTAATACTGCATCTACATCCCTTAACCCTTCAACTTGTAACTCTGGACGTGTTGCTTCTGATTTTTTAGAGGTACAGGGCATAATGGAAACTACAAATATTTTCTTAGGATCAATATTTTGTTTTTCTGCATAGTAAGATTTAACAATAGCTCCCAGCATTTGATGGGGTGACTTACAGCTGGACAGGTTAGGGATAAATTCTGGATAATAGAATTCACAAAATCTCACCCACCCCGGTGAACAGGAGGTAATCATTGGCAGGGTTCCACCCTCCTTTATTCTATGAAGCAACTCGTGGCCTTCCTCCATGATGGTTAGGTCAGCCGCAAAGTTCGTATCAAATACCCGATCAAATCCAAGCCTCTTCAAAGCTGCTACCATCTTCCCTGTTACTCTTGTTCCTATAGGTAAACCAAACTCTTCTCCTAAGGCTGCTCTTACCGCTGGAGCTGTTTGAACCACTACATGAACCTCTGGGTCCTCAATAGCATCCCAAACCCTTTCAATATCTTCCTTTTCCCTCAAGGCAGCTACTGGACAACTGACGATACATTGTCCACAGTAGATACATGGGGAATCCGCCATACTCTTTCCAAAAGCCGGAGAAACCTCTGTATGATAACCCCTATTGGTAAAATCAAGGATACTGATTTTTTGTACATTTTTACATACGTTCACACATCTTCCACAAAGAATACATTTACTGGCGTCCCTTACGATAGAATCAGATTTTGCATCCACTGTTGTTTCAATTTTTTCTCCTTCAAAGGGTATCTCACTAATGTTTAATTCCTCTGCTAAGCTTTGAAGTTCACAATTCCTATTTCTAGAGCAGGTTAAGCACTCACGATTATGATTTGAAAGTATCAATTCTACCGTGGATTTTCTAGCCTCTCTTATTTTTTTTGTATTGGTTTTTACAACCATTCCCTCTGCAACAGGGTGTACACAGGATGCCTGTAGTCCCCTTGCTCCCTCGATCTCCACTAAACAGACCCTACATGCTCCAATTTCATTGACATCCTTTAAGAAGCATAGGGTAGGAATATTTACACCAACAGCTTTAGCCGCCTCAAGGATTGTAGAGTTTTTAGGGACTTGAACTTCAATATTATCTATAGTTAAAGTTACTTTTTCCAATTACGACACACTCCTTTTCCAATAAGATAAGAAACCTTACCCTATTTTCTTATGATTGCTTTAAATGGACATTTATCCACACAAGCACCACACTTCACACAAGCTTCTTTGTCAATTATATGCAATTCTTTTCTTTCACCAGATATTGCATTTACTGGGCATACTTTTGTGCACAGAGTACATCCCTTACAAGCATCTGTTATATAGTAATTTGATAGCGCTTGACAAGCACCAGCAGGACATTTCTTTTCATTAACATGGGCTTCGTATTCATGTCTAAAATAATGTAAAGTGGATAACACAGGGTTTGGTGCTGTTTGTCCTAGACCACATAAGGAAGATGTCTTAATATTTTCAGCAAGTTTTTCTAGGTTTTCTAAGTCCTTAGGTTCACCCTTACCCTCTGTAATTCTATTTAATATTTCTAGCATTCTCTTTGTACCTATTCTACAGGGAGGACATTTTCCACAGGATTCTTCAACGGTGAAATCCAAGAAAAATCTTGCAATATCCACCATACAATCTGTTTCATCTAAAACAATCATTCCTCCAGAACCCATCATGGAACCAAGTTTAATTAAGTTATCGTAGTCAATAGGAACGTCAATATACTCTGCTGGAATACATCCTCCTGAAGGTCCTCCTGTTTGGACTGCTTTGAAGGCCTTTCCATCTGGAATTCCTCCACCTATTTCATA
>NZ_FNFP01000020.1 GCF_900100845.1 Natronincola ferrireducens
GGCAAACCACTCTGCTCCCTTTAGGATAATCTGAGGGATGTTTGCATAGGTTTCTACGTTATTTAATAGGGTTGGTTTATCCCAGATTCCTTTATGGGCAGGGAATGGCGGTCTTGGTCTAGGCATACCTCTTTTACCTTCAATAGAATTAATTAAAGCTGTTTCCTCACCGCAAACAAAGGCTCCAGCACCTAAGCGGATTTCTAGGTCAAAGCTAAAATCTGTTCCAAAAATGTTTTCTCCCAATAAGCCCTTTTCTTTTGCTTGATCAATGGCTATTTGAAGTCTTTTTACTGCTATAGGATATTCGGCCCGAACATATACATACCCTTTATTCGCACCTACAGCATAGCCGGCTATGGCCATAGCCTCAATCATAACATGGGGGTCTCCCTCCAGTACAGAACGATCCATAAAAGCACCTGGGTCCCCTTCATCTGCATTACAGGCTACATACTTTTGATCTCCTTGGGCTTTAGCGGTAAATTCCCATTTTAATCCTGTAGGGAATCCTCCACCCCCTCGACCCCTTAAGCCTGAACCCTTTATTACATCAATAACCTCTTCTGGGGTCATCTCTAATAAAACCTTTCCTAGGGCCTGATATCCATCAAAGGCTATATATTCTTCTATTACTTCTGGGTTTATCAATCCACAGTTTCTTAAGGCAACCCTTTGTTGTTTCTTGTAGAAGCTTACTTCATCAATAGCTTTGATTTTATCTTCTTCTATAGATTCTTTGTATAATAAATCCGTTACAATTCTTCCCTTTAATAAATGTTCTTCTGCAATTCTTTCTATATCCTCTACTTTTATATGACTGTAAAAAGCTCCCTCTGGATAAACGATAACAATAGGGCCTGCCTCACACAATCCAAAACATCCGGTTTTTACAATCTTTACTTCCTTCTCTAGATCATGCTCTTTTAATTGTTCTTCTAGCTTTTCCATAATCTTTAAGGAATCTGATGATGTACACCCAGTCCCTGCACATACCAGTACATGCGATCTAAATAAGTCCATTGTTTAACCCCCTTACATATTTGTTAGGTTTAGCATCCTACTACTTTTCATAGGCACCAATGGTATATTCATAAGGAATTTTACCATTTACTATATGATCTGCTATGACTCTTCTAGCCTTTTCCGCTGTCATTTCTACATAGGTTACCTTGTCTTCCCCTTCTTTATAGACCTCTATCATGGGCTCTAGTCTACAGGCTCCTATACATCCCGTCTGGGTTACTACTATATGCTCTAAATTCCTCTTTTTTACTTCTTCAATTAACGCCATCATGACAGGTCTAGCTCCAGCTGATATGCCACAGGTTGCCATTCCTACTACGATTCTTGTACCCTTTCTATCATGCCTAAGGTTAACTTTTTCTAAAGCCTCTTGACGAATCTTGTCTAATTCAGCAATAGATTTCATGAATAAACCCCCTTTTTTTTAATATTTCGCCATAATTTCTGGTATGTCATCTACTTTAAGTCTTCCGTATACATCTTCATTTACAGTAATAACTGGAGCTAGCCCACATGCTCCTATACATCTGGTGGCTACTAAAGTAAATCTTCCATCAGCAGAATTTTGCCCTGGCTTTGTGTTAATGATGTCACTAATTTTGTCAAGAATAGCTTGGGCCCCTTTAACATAACAGGCAGTCCCTAGACAAACCCCTACTACATACTCTCCCTTTGGTTCTAGAGAAAATTGAGAGTAGAAGGTTACAACCCCATAGATCTCACTCAAAGGAATTTGTAGTCCATCTGATATCTTTTGTTGTACCTCCAATGGCAAACATCCAAATATCCTTTGTCCTTCTTGCAGCACTGGCATTAAAGCTCCCCTCTGACCTTTGTATTCCTCAATAACT
>NZ_FNFP01000021.1 GCF_900100845.1 Natronincola ferrireducens
TGAACTGCACCCTGTCAAGTAGACAGTGGAAATAATAAAAACTAATCTAAGCGGCCACAGCTCGAAATTCCATCGGGCTAAGGTCGCTTAATTTCTTTTGTAATCTCTTATGATTATAGAAATGAATGTATTCATCTATCGCCTCATTTAGCTCTTTGAAGGTATTGTATTTATTGAGATAATACTTTTCACATTTTAGAGTTCCAAAAAAACCTTCCATTGGCCCATTGTCAATACACTTTCCTACACGTGACATACTTTGCGTCATTCCTGCTGCTTCTACCTTATGTTTAAACCCATTTGAAGTGTATTGGTATCCACGGTCACTATGAATCATAGGACTTGAACCTGGATTGGTTTCTAATGCAATATCTAATGTTTTAAATACAAGCTGGTTGTTATTAGCGTGACCTAATACATAACTAACAATTGATCTATCATGCAAATCTAGTATGGCACTTAAATAAGCTTTATGATTACCATATTTGAATTCAGTAACATCTGTGACCCACTTGGTATTTGCCCTTTGTGCTGTGAACTCACGATTAAGCAGGTTTTCTGCTATGTGTTGTGGGGTGGATTTAATGTAACGTTTCTTTTTCCTACGAATCACTGATTGCAAACCTAAGACCTTCATAAGACGATAGATCCGTTTATGGTTGTATTTTTTGTGTAATTTTCGATTTAGGTTCATCATCAACCTACGATAACCATAAATACCATTCACTTCTTCATATAGTTTAATCATCTCGGTTATTAATGCCTTATTCTCTGTCTCTTGTTTGCTCTCCTTCCTATTAAGCCATTTGTAGTAGGAAGATCGAGGAATACTCATGATTTCACATAAAAGGGCGACAGAAAACTGTTGATTAGCGTAAACGTGTTTGATTGCAATATATTTACTTTCTTGTCTAATGCTACTTAATACCGCCACCTTTCTAGTTCCTCCAACTTTTTTAAAAGTAAATTCTCCGCTCTTAAACGCTCGTTGTCAGCTTGAAGTTTTTTCATTTCGAGTTTGAACTTTTCCTCTGATGTTAATTCCTCCTCGTTTTTCTTTCTACCTCGTCCATCTTTTAGAGTGTCCTCTCCACCAAGTTCATATTTTTTAACCCATTGATATACTTGTTGATAAGAAACTCGATGAACTTCAGCAGTTTTCTGATAATCATGGTTGTTGGCAATACAGAACAATACAATATCGATCTTTTCTTTCCAAGAAGTAGTTCTTCCTTTAGTCATAGATTGGCTCAATCCTTTCGACGTCGCTTTAATATCTCTATGATTATTATACATTTTTATCCACTGTCGTAAAGATGAGTTGCTAGGTATTTCATATTTTCTAGTTATTTCTCTTAAAGAATATTTTCCAGATAAATAGTCTTTAACAGCGCTTTCCTTTAATTCTTGCGAATACCTATTCCATGTTTTTGATGCTTTTAACCCTTCTATTCCATAAGTATTAAACATATATCGCCAATCTTGAATGGTCCTGTTGTGGACTCCAAATTTTGAAAGAATCTCATTTCTAGTCATCAATCCATCATCGTATGATTTTAGAATTTCGTATTTCTCATCAGCTGAATAACTTTTTCTTTTGCACATAAATATACTCCCCTTAGATAAACAGATTTTATTTTTTAATCTGTCTACCTAATAGGGAGCATATCA
>NZ_FNFP01000023.1 GCF_900100845.1 Natronincola ferrireducens
TTCCCATACCGAACACAGAAGTTAAGCCCTTCAGCGCTGATGGTACTTGGCGGGAGACTGCCTGGGAGAGTAGGTCGTTGCGACGTGATAAAAAAGAACTCTACAGAAAATGTAGAGTTCTTTTTTTAGGTTAAGGCTAAAAAACTCAAATCCCATAAACATCCTCAATAATTTAATTAAGCCCCTTCAGCCTGTTTCATCTTGACGGCAGATCGGCTGGGGGGTAGATTATTACCAAGTGAGAAAATCCTTCATAATCTATAAAGGATTTTCTCACTTTTTTGCATTGAAAGGACTTAATTAAATTAAGGAGGTTAAAAATCTGCTTAATTAGGAAGAGGTTATAAGATTATTTAATATTTAATTAAGTATGAAGTTTAAACTAAAAAACTCTGGGTAACTAATACTATAACAATAATTATTATAAAGTAATAATTATTATAAAGTAAAAAAGGAGGATTCATTTGTGATGAAAGATTACAAAAAACTAAATGAATATTTATCTAACTTAGCTGTTCTAAATGTAAAACTGCATAATTTACATTGGAATGTTGTAGGTATGCAATTTGTACAAATTCATGAGTATACTGAGTCTATGTATAATGATTTTTTTGAAAAATATGATGCTGTAGCTGAGTTAATCAAGATGAGGGGTGAAAAGCCTTTAGCTAAAATAGCAGACTATTTACAAAATGCATCCATTAAAGAATTAGAAAAAGATAAATTCTCTACTACTGAAGTGCTTGAAATAGTTAAAGAGGACTTGAATAAGATGAAGGACCTAGCAGTTGAAATCAGAAATACAGCAGATGAAGCTGGCGATTTTGAAGTAGTAGCTGAATTTGAAGACCATGTAGCTGGTTATAGTAAGAACTTGTGGTTTATAAATTCAATGCTTTCGTAATACCAAAACAATAAATAAGAATTAATAAAACAAATAATTTAAAGGACTAACTTCTATCTTAAAGAGGAGAGTCCTTTAAATTATAGTAAAAGTTTTCCTATGTTTGCAGATGTTTTATATATATTTTATTTTTTAGTTGTGTTAAATCCAGTGAAATATTAGAAATGATTAATATAGCTTTTTTTATTGCAGCCACATAGGGATATTTATAAAAATAAAGTTGACATAAACAGAACAATCTAGTATAGTAGTACAGGTCACCACAAGTTAGGGGTGAAGGGAAAGAAAAAAGATAATGTTGAAACTTACAAGGAATAAAAGGTTTTAAATAAACATCTAAAAAAACTATTGACATGAAAGCAATAAGCTGGTATAGTAGTACAAGTCGCCCCAAGATGAGGGGTGACGGGAGATAAGTTAACACTTGGGAAAAGAAGAGA
>NZ_FNFP01000024.1 GCF_900100845.1 Natronincola ferrireducens
TTGCAATTGTTAGGTCAAGCCCTCGACCTATTAGTATCGGTCAGCTTAGTACATTGCTGCACTTACACCTCCGACCTATCTACCAGGTAGTCTTCCTGGGGTCTTACTTCCTTAATGGAATGGGAAATCTCATCTTGAGGGGGGCTTCGTGCTTAGATGCCTTCAGCACTTATCCCTGCCGTACTTAGCTACCCAGCGATGCCTTTGGCAAGACAACTGGTACACCAGCGGTACGTCCATCCCGGTCCTCTCGTACTAAGGACAGCTCCTCTCAAATTTCCTACGCCTGCGACGGATAGGGACCGAACTGTCTCACGACGTTCTGAACCCAGCTCGCGTACCACTTTAATGGGCGAACAGCCCAACCCTTGGGACCTACTTCAGCCCCAGGATGTGATGAGCCGACATCGAGGTGCCAAACCTCCCCGTCGATGTGGACTCTTGGGGGAGATAAGCCTGTTATCCCCGGGGTAGCTTTTATCCGTTGAGCGATGGCCCTTCCACTCGGTACCACCGGATCACTAAGTCCGACTTTCGTCCTTGCTCGACTTGTTGGTCTCGCAATCAAGCTCCCTTATGCCTTTGCACTCTTTGCACGATTTCCGACCGTGCTGAGGGAACCTTTGAGCGCCTCCGTTACTTTTTAGGAGGCGACCGCCCCAGTCAAACTGCCCGCCTGACAGTGTCCCAAGACCAGCTAATGGTCCATGGTTAGAACTTCAGTACTACAAGAGTGGTATCCCAACAGCGACTCCTCCAAAACTGGCGTTCTAGATTCTAAGTCTCCCACCTATCCTGTACATGTAGTACCAAAATCCAATGTCAAGCTGCAGTAAAGCTCCACGGGGTCTTTCCGTCCTGTCGCAGGTAACCAGCATCTTCACTGGTATTACAATTTCACCGGGTCCATTGTTGAGACAGCGCCCAAATCGTTACGCCTTTCGTGCGGGTCGGAACTTACCCGACAAGGAATTTCGCTACCTTAGGACCGTTATAGTTACGGCCGCCGTTTACTGGGGCTTAAGTTCTGTGCTTCGGTTGCCCTAACACTTCCCCTTAACCTTCCAGCACCGGGCAGGCGTCAGCCCCTATACGTCGTCTTTCGACTTGGCAGAGACCTATGTTTTTGCTAAACAGTCGCTTGGGCCTGTTCTCTGCGACCAATGGTTGCTTACGGAGC